>JBDSYO010000131.1:0-5375 GCA_039925625.1 Lapillicoccus sp.
CGATTCCCGGCCCTCGGTGCGGAGCTGTCGGGCTCAGTCGACCTTGGCGGCGGTGAAGCCCTGCTCGAGGTCGGCGAGGATGTCGTCGATGTGCTCGATGCCGACGGCCAGCCGCACGAGGCCCGGCGTGACGCCGGCAATGGCGCGGTCGGCGTCGCCGCCCTGGGAGTGCGTCGTCGACGCCGGGTGGATCGCGAGCGAGCGCACGTCACCGATGTTGGCGACGTGGCTGTGCAGGCTGAGTCCCTCGACGAACTTCTTGCCCGCCGGCAGCCCACCCTGGATCTCGAAGGCGAGCACCGCCCCGGCCCCCCGCGGAACGTACTTCTGGGCGAGCGCGTAGTTCGGGTCACCCTCCAGCGACGCCCAGACGACCTTCTCCACCTGGGCGTGCCCGGCGAGGTAGGCCGCCACCTTGTGGGTGTTCTCGATGTGCCGCTCGATCCGCAGGCTCAGCGTCTCCAGACCCTGAGCGATGAGGAACGCGCTGAACGGCGAGATCGACGAGCCGAGGTCGCGCAGCAGCTGCACCCGCGCCTTGAGGATGAAGGCGAGGTTGGCCCCGAGCGGGCTGCCGACGCCGAGGTCGCGGGCGAAGACGAGGCCGTGGTAGCTCTCCTCCGGGGTGTTGAAGTTGGGGAACTTGTCCGGGTCCTTGCCGTAGTCGAAGGTGCCCCCGTCGACGATGACGCCGGCGATGGTGGTGCCGTGCCCGCCGAGGTACTTCGTGGCCGAGTGCACGACGACGTCGGCGCCGTACTCGAGCGGCCGCAGCAGGAACGGGGTGGCGATCGTGTTGTCGACGATGAGCGGGACGCCCACCTCGTGGGCGATGGCGGCCACACCCTCGATGTCGAGGATCTCCGACTTCGGGTTGGCGATGGTCTCGCCGTAGAACGCCTTGGTGTTGGGCTGCACGGCCGCGCGCCAGGAGTCGAGGGAGGTCGCGTCCTCGACGAAGGTCACCTGGATGCCGAACTTCGGGAGCGTGTACTTCAGGAGGTTGAAGGTGCCGCCGTAGAGCGACGGCGAGGCGACGATGTGGTCGCCCGCCTCGGCGACGTTGAGGATGGCCAGCGTCTCCGCGGCCTGGCCCGAGGCGACGAGGAGCGCGGCGACACCCCCCTCTAGGGACGCGATCCGCTGCTCGACCGCGTCCTGCGTCGGGTTCATGATGCGGGTGTAGATGTTGCCGAACTCCTTGAGAGCAAAAAGGTTCGCGGCGTGGTCGGTGTCCTTGAAGACATAGGAGGTCGTCTGGTAGATCGGCAGCGCGCGGGCGCCGGTGGCGCTGTCGGGCTCCTGGCCGACGTGGATCTGGCGCGTCTCGAAGGACCAGCTGGGGGTGGCGCTCATGTCGGTCGTTCCTTCGCTCTGGGACCCGTACGGGCCGCATGACTGCAGGGGATCCGTGGCCGACGGTCCTCGGCGAACGAGGGCGCACCGGCGACGGTGCGGGAGCGGATGCCCCGCGCTTGCCTCGGACCCCTGCTGCCAGGGGCCGCTCGGCCTGGTCCTCACCCGGGGCACCCCACCGCGGAGGAGGGTTGCCGGTCAGCGAGCCGGGGCTTGACGCTGACACTCATGACCTGACCAGGAGCATACCGGCGGCATCTCGCGCGTCGGTATGCGTGTCCCGGCATCCGGACGTCACTCTCAGGCTCCTCCCAGGTTCCGTCCATAGCGTCCTGCGCACCATCGAGGGGGGTAGCGATGACGTTTGACGTCGAAACGGCGCAGATGGTCCGGGCCCGGGCCGACGTGGTGGGCATCCACGAGGAGCTGACCAGGGACTACCGGGCGCTGTCGACGTCGGTGGAGGGGCTGCTCACCAGCGGCTGGCGCGGCCCCGCTCGGGACGCCTACGCCAGAGGGTGGGCCGACTGGCTGGACGGCGCAGGGTCGGTGCTCGCCGGCCTGGAGGAGATGGGCGCGCTGCTCGGGGTGAGCCGCTCGGTCTACGTCCAGAACGACGACGTCACCGCAGCCCAGATGCACGCCGCGGCGACCAGGATCCGCACGAGGCTGTCGTGACCGTCTCCTACATGGTCGACCTCGGCGAGCTCGACCGTTCCGTCACGGACATGGGCCAGTTCGACGCTCGGGTGGAGAAACACCTCGACGCCCTCGACGCTGTGGTCGCCCAGCTGCACGACGCCTGGCACGGAGAGGCGGCGGCGGCTCAACGGGATGCTCACGAGAGGTGGACGACGGGGGCGCAGGAGATGCGGGCCGCCCTGGCCGAGATGAAGGCCGCCGCGACCGCCGCGCACGAGAGCTACAGCCACGCCGCCGACGCCAACCGCCGTATGTGGCAACAGGTGCGCTGACCGATGCGCATCGACGTCGACACCGGCACGTACGTCTCGGCGTGCTCCGAGCTCTACGACGCCAACCACGGCGTCATCGACGCCGTCTCGAGCCTCAACAGCAGCCTGGGCAACGGATCTGCGATGGCGGGCACCGACACCGGTGGCGAGGAATGGGGCACGCAGTACGACCAGGTGGCGCAGCAGCTCGTCCAGGCCGGCTGTGACCTCGGCGAGGCGATGGGCCAGAGCGCGAACCTGCTCAACGCGTCGCTGAAGAACCACGACGGGGCCGACTACGGCGCGCGGCTCGACACCCCGCCGCAGTACCAGACCTCCGCCGACGACGGCGACGCCGACCCGAACCACTGGACCGAGACCCTCTCCCCCGCGCGGCTGCCCAGCGCGAAGGGGGGCGTCGGCGGCCAGCCCGGCTGGTGGCACTGGATCGCGAGCCATCTGGAGGGGCTGTTCTGGCCCGACGCCGACACCGGGAAGCTGCGGACGGTCGGGCAGGCGTGGGTCACCGCCGGCGACGCCGTCGGCCTCTGGTCCTCGGTCGTCGACTCGGCGAAGCTCGACCTGCAGCTGGAGCAGTCACCCGAGATCCCCGACGCCATCGCCGCCCTCGCCGAGCTGAGCCGACACACCGCGGACCTCGCCGACGCCTATCGCCAGATCGGCCAGGCGTGCACCGACTACGCCCAGCACGTCGACGACCACCATCGGATGATCGAGGACGAGCTGGCCTCGTTCGTCGAGTGGACCGTGGGCATCGAGGCGGCCGGGGCGATCGTCGGCTTCTTCACGTTGGGCCTCGGTGAAGCAGCCGCGCAGGCGGCCGAAGCCGCCGAGGTGGCCAACGCCGCCAGTCGCGTCGTGCGCATCCTCAGGGCGCTCGTGGAGCTGGCACGCACCGTCGCGGCAACCATCGGCTCGATCCTCACGAAGGTCACCGAGATCATCGGCGCGCTCAAGAAGTTCCTCAGTGCCCGGGCGGTCGCAGCTCTGGAGCGGATCGCGCCGGCCCTGCTGAAGAACAGGCTGCTCGACGAGCTGGCCGCCAAGGGCGTCAAGTTCTCGCGCGACGACGTGATCGCCGTCTGGAAGGACGCCGAGGGCAACATCGTCTTCCTCGAGAAGGGGACCGACACCGCCGGGCTCGCCCACATCGTCGCCGAGCACGGGCCGGAGTTCGCGGCCAAGGGGATCGGTGAGGCCGACCTACCGGGCTTCCTGCAGGAGGCGCTCACCAACGGCACCAGGATCGGGTACCAGGGCAAGGGCGTCGGCCGGCCCATCTACGAGCTGATGTGGCAGGGCAACATGGTGAAGGTGGCCATCACCGTCGGGAGCAACGGATACATCGTGGGAGCGAACCTCAGTGGCTGAACGCACCGTGCTCAGGATCTCCAGCGAGTACCTCTGCTACCCCACGTGGCTCTCCTCGCCCGGGGGTGGGTGGACCAACCCCGCGCCGGCGGAGCTGGGCCTCCCGTCGGATCTCGCTGCCGAGCTCGACGCCTGGAGTGACGACTTCGACGCGATCTTCCCACCCGACGACCCGGGCTCGGCGGCGTTCGCCTCACCCGCCGACCAGGCAGCGTTCTACGCGCGCGGACGGGGCCTGGCCGAGCGGGTGGCCGCCCTCCTCGGCGACCGCTATCGGGTCACCTACAGGAGCCGCCCCGACGAGGTCGAGCTGTCCTGAGGCCTCCTCACGTCCGACGTCGCGACCCAGATCTACGTTCTCGCCCACCACGACGGCATCGAGGTCGCCGTGGACGACGGTCTCCGCGCCTCGGCCGGGTGGGGCCGATCGGGTGGCCGTCGCGCGGGCTCGGCTGACGTCCGCGTGAGCCCCGGCCTCGCGTCGGTGTCGTCGCCCGGGTCCCGAAACCTGACGCGGGGCCCGCTCCGCGTGACTACCCTGGCTGCGTGCCGCCAGCGCCGGGGCGGTCCCCGAGCGACACTCCGCTGCCGGCTGGGCTCGTCGGCCGGCGGCCCGAGTGGGCCCGCCTGGCCGAGGCGGTGGCCGCCATCGACGCGGGGTGAGACGGGCTGCTCGTGATCACCGGCGAGGCCGGCATCGGCAAGACGCGCCTGCTCGCCGAGGTCGACCGGCACGCCTCCGCCGTGGGTATGCACGTGGTGCGTGCGGCGGGGTGGCAGGACCCAGAGGTGACGGCGTTCTGGATCTGGACGCAGGTCATCCGGTCCCTCGTCGGCGACCAGCCCCTGGACGTCCTGCGGTCGCGGTGGGGCGCCCATGTCGACGCCACGTCGGGTCGTCGCACCCTCGTGCGGAGCGAGGTCTACCGCGACCTCCACGAGCCCGAGCACTCAGCCTCAGCGTCTTCCCCGACGCCGACGCGGCGGCCGCGAACTCCGCCCTCCCGGAGACCGACGCCATGGCCAGCGAGGTCGCCCGCCTCGTCACGGACCTCACCTACACGGACCTCGACGTCGTCATGAGCTGGTCCTCTGCCGACGAGGTCGCCGCGGCCTTCCTGCGGTCCGGTGAGACCAACGGCCGGGAGGGCGCCGAAGGCCTCGCGCCGGACGTGCAGACGACGATGATGTTTCCGGACTTCCTGGGGTCGACGACCGGTCGCGATGCCGTGGCAGCCGGCCTGGCGGACGAGGCGCCCAGAAGCACCTTCGAGACCTGGGAGCCCCAGCCGACCCGGGACGGGTTCCTGGCCGAGTACGCCTACCGCACCACCGCGACCGACGCCCAGCCCAGCGCGCTCAGCGTCGGGCTGGTGGCCCGCCACGGTGAGCGGGGGCTGGATCAGCCGTCTCGTCCTCACCTGCGCGGGCTCGTGGACCCGTGACCGGGAGGCCGAGATCCTCGGCCACGAGAGCTGCGGCGTCGGCTGGTCCACCATTGCACTGGCCCGCGCCTTTCCGGGGCTCACCGTGACCGGGGTCGGCAGCGCCGAGGCGTCGGTCGCCGACGCCCGCCGCAAACGCCGCGAGGTCCGACGTCGCCGACCGCGTGCGCTTCGAGGTCCGGGGAGCGTCGGAGCCGGCGGAGGGCCGGTTCGCGGGGTCGGTGGACGT
>JBDSYO010000132.1:0-3871 GCA_039925625.1 Lapillicoccus sp.
CGCCCGCACCACCAGATGGGCCCGCTGCTGTGCGCAGGCGGCCTGCTGTGGTTCGCCTCCGCTTCCGTGAACACCAGCAACCCGGTGCTCTACGGAATCGGCCTCGTCGCCCAGACCCTCCCGATCGCCTTCGTGGTGCATGCCCTTCTGGCCTTCCCGTCGGGGCGCCTTCGGGGCGTTGCCGCTCGGGGTCTCACGGCGGGCATCTACATCACCGCCCTCGTGCTTCAGGCCCCTCAGTTCCTCTTTCGCACTCTGCGCGACGACCCGGCGGTCCTCTGGGTGGCCACCCGACCGGAGGTCGTCGAGACCACGCGCCAGGTGCAGGCCGCTGCCGGCCTGACGGTTCTCGGGGCGACGGCCCTTGTGCTGGCCCATCGCGTCGTCTCGGTGGACCGGGCAGCGCGACGGGTCCTGTTGCCGGTCTACGTCAGTGGGTTCGTCGTCGTCATCCTGGTGACGAGCGTCGTGAACGTGCTGCGGGCGTTGGGTATGTACAACGCCCCGGTAGTGGACATCTTCCAGACCGTCATCCTCATGCTCATGCCGGGTGCGTTCGTCGCGGGCGTGCTGCTCGGCGGCTTTGCCCGGACCGGCGAGCTCGACGAGCTGGCCGAGTGGCTGGGCACGGCAGGCGCACGGCCGGACGTTCAGTACGCGGTCGCTCGCGCCCTCGGCGACCCGAGCGTGCAGCTCCGGTACCGCTTCGGCGACGGATGGGTCGACGCCGACGGTCTGGCCGTCGAGCTGCCGACGGCCGAGTCCAGACAGGCGGCCTCCTTCGTCGAGATCGATGGCCGGCCCGTGGGGGCGATCAGCTACGACGCCACGCTCATCCCTGATCCGGCGCCCGTGGAGGCCGCGGGGCGAGTCGTCGCCATCGCCCTCGACCGGCAGCGCCTCACCGCCCAGCTGCTGGCCAGCCAGGAGGAGCTGCGCGACTCGCGGACGCGCCTCGTCGAGGCCGGCGACCAAGAACGACGGCGGCTGGCCCAGGATCTCCACGACCGGCTACAGGGTCGCCTCATCCTGCTCGCCCTGCGCGTCGGCAACGCTGCGCCGGGCGACGACCTCGTCGACATCCGGCGCGGGCTCGACGAGTCGATCACCGAGCTGCGCTGGCTGGTGCAGGGGGTCATGCCGGCGCTTCTGTTGGAACGAGGCCTCTCCGCGGCGGTGGAGGACTTGGCCGACCGGGTACCGATCCGGACTGTGCTGACCTTCGGACCGGATGGGTACCTGGCCGATGACCGACGGCTTCCGGAGTCGGTCGAAGGCACTGCCTACACCGTGATCGCGGAGGCGCTGACCAACGCCGTCAAGCATTCTGCCGCGTCCCTCATCACGGTCAGCGTGCGGTGGGACGGCATCCATCTGTTCATCGAGGTGGCGGACGACGGGGTGGGTGGAGCTCAGCCGACCGGTGGCCTCGGCCTGCACGGTATGGCCGACCGTGTCCAGGCTCTGGGCGGCCGGCTCGAGATCGAGAGCCCCGCGGCCCGAGGGACACGGGTGACGGCGGAGCTACCCTGCGCGGCCTGAGCTGGCGAACCGCCTGCTCCCACGCATACGGAAGGCCGGCCCCGCGGTGCTCCTGGTGCGGCACGTCCGGCGGCCCAGCCAGCCGGGTCAGCCGCCGCCAACAGGGACCTAGAACCATATTCGGATGCGGGTCCGCTCTGCCAGGCTGCCCTCATGGTGGCGATGGTCGACAGCAGAAGGGCGATCTCGCGCGTACGTCCGGTCGGCCTGCTGTACTTCGCGGTCACCGCCGTGGCTTCCGGTCTCGGGCTGCTTCTCCTGTCGGCCCAGCAGAACACCGGCCCGTGGGGTTGGGTCGCCGCCTTGGCTCCCATGGTCGGCCTCGTTTACATCGGTACCGGGCTCCTGGCCTGGACCCGGCGCCCGCGCAACCGGATGGGTCCACTGCTCTGTGCCGGCGGCCTCCTGTGGCTCCTCACGAGCGGAGCCACGGTGGACAACCCCGTGTTCTACGCGGTCGGGCTCCTCACCCAGACGCTCCCGATCGCCTTCGTCGTGCACGCCCTGCTCGCCTACCCCTCCGGTCGCCTGCGCGGGACGGCGTCGTGGGTCCTGACGGTGGGCATCTACGTCACCGCCGCCGTCCTGCAGGCGCCGCTCTATCTTTTCCGGACCCTCGGGGAAGGGGAGCCTGCGGTGCTGTGGGTGACGGCCCGTCCGGACATCGTCGATGCCGACCGCACGGTGCAGGCCGTTGCTGGGCTGGCCATCCTGGGGAGCACCGGGGTGGTGCTCGTGCGGCGGCTCATGGCGGCCGACCGTCAGCAGCGGCGGGTGCTGCTGCCCATCTACGCCACCGGCACGTTCGTCGTCATCTTCGTCACGAGCATCTACGAGATCCTGCGCGCCCTCGGCTTCGGGCCTCAGCCCGTCGTCGACGTCATCCAGATCAGCATCATCATCCTCGTGCCGGTGGCCTTCGTGACCGGAGTGCTGCTCGGCGGCTTCGCTCGCACCGGTGAGCTGGACGAGCTCGCCGAGTGGCTGGGGTCCGCAGGCGCCCGCCCTGACGTGCAGCGGGCCGTGGCTCGCGTCCTCGGCGACCCGAGCGTGCGCCTCGGCTACCGCTTCGGGGAGGGGTGGGTCGACGCGGACGGCGTCGGGATGCAGCTGCCGACCTACGGCTCGAGCGAGGGCGCCTCGTTCGTGGAGCTCGACCGGCGCCCGGTCGGGGCGATCATCTACGACGCGGTCCTCACCCCGGACCCCGCCCCGGTCGAGGCCGCCGGCCGGGTCGTGGCCATCGCCCTCGACCGGCAGCGCCTTACCGCCCAGCTGCTGGCCAGCCAGGAAGAGCTGCGCGAGTCACGGACCCGGCTCGTCCAGGCGGGTGACCACGAGCGCCGCCGACTGGCTCAGGACCTGCACGACCGGCTGCAGGGCCGGCTGATCCTGCTGGCGCTGCGCGTGGGCAACGCCAGCCCCGGCGACGACCTCGTCGAGATCCGGCGGGGACTCGACGAGTCGATCACCGAGCTGCGGTGGCTCGTCCAGGGGGTCATGCCGGCGCTCCTGCTCGAGCGAGGTCTCACCGCGGCGGTGGAGGACCTTGCCGACCGCGTCCCCATCCGCACGGTCATGGACTTCGGCGTCGACGACCAACGTCTCGACAAGGTGCGGCTGCCCGCCTCCGTGGAGGGCACCGCCTATGCCGTCGTCGCCGAGGCCCTCACCAACGCGGTCAAGCACTCCGCCGCGTCCACGATCACGGTGAGTATGCAGCGGGACGAGGCCACCCTGTTGCTGCAGGTCGCCGACAACGGCGTCGGCGGCGCGCGACCCGTCGGGGGCCTCGGGCTGCGAGGCATGACCGACCGGATCCACGCCCTCGGTGGTCGGCTCGACATCGACAGCCCGCCCGCCGGGGGCACGCGAGTGCGAGTGGAGCTGCCATGCGCATCCTGATCGGCGAGGACGAGGCGCTGCTGCGAGCGGGCCTCAGCCTCGTCCTGGCGCAGCACGGCGTCGAGATCCTCGGCTCGTCCGGCGACGCTAGCGAGCTCGTCATCCTGGCTGAACAGCTCAAGCCTGACCTCGTCCTCACGGACATCCGGATGCCGCCGACCCGCACGGACGACGGACTGCGGGCCGCGCTGCACATCCGCACGGCCCGGCCGGCGACCCCGGTGGTCCTGCTCTCCCAGTTCGTCCAGCGCCGGTACGCCATGGAGCTGCTCGCTGACGGACGCGGCGGGGTCGGCTACCTCCTTAAGCAGCGCGTCCTCGACGTCCCCGCGTTCGTCGAGGACCTGCGCCGCGTGGTGCGGGGCGGGACGGCGCTCGACCCCGAGGTCGTCTCGCTCATGATGAACCGCGGCCGGCGCGACCA
>JBDSYO010000133.1:0-3195 GCA_039925625.1 Lapillicoccus sp.
GGCCCCACACCCCGTGACCGACGTGACGACCGACCCCACCTCCGACCTGACCCGCCTCACCGCGGCCCAGATGGCCCGCGCGCTCGCCGCCAAGGAGGTCAGCGCCGTCGAGCTGACCCAGGCCCACCTCGAGCGCACGGCCGCCGTCGACGAGGCGGTCCACTCCTACCTGCACGTCGACCGCTCCGGCGCCGTCGCGACCGCCCGCGAGGTCGACCGCCGCCGCATCGCCGGCGAGTCCCTCCACGTCCTGGCCGGGGTGCCCATCGCCGTCAAGGACGTCATGGCCACCAAGGGCCTGCCGACCACCTGCGGGTCGAAGATCCTGCAGGGCTGGGTCCCGCCCTACGACGCCACGGTCGTCAGCCGGCTGCGCTCGGCCGGCCTGCCGATCCTCGGCAAGACCAACATGGACGAGTTCGCCATGGGCAGCTCGACGGAGCACTCGGCCTACGGCCCCAGCCACAACCCGTGGGACCTCACACGCATCCCCGGCGGCTCCGGCGGCGGCTCGTCCAGCGTCGTCGCGAGCTTCCAGGCCCCCTTGGCCATCGGCCCCGACACCGGCGGCTCGATCCGCCAGCCCGCGGCCGTCACCGGCACCGTGGGCATCAAGCCGACCTACGGCGGCGTCTCCCGCTACGGCCTCGTCGCGTTGGCCAGCAGCCTCGACCAGGCTGGCCCGTGCACCCGCACCGTGCTCGACGCGGCCCTGCTGCACGCGCTCATCGGCGGTCACGACCCGATGGACTCCACCTCGATCGACGCGCCGGTGCCCCCCGTCGTCGCCGCAGCCGAGCGCGCCGACGTCACGGGGATGACCGTCGGCATCGTCAAGCAGCTCGGCGGCGAGGGGTACCAGGACGGCGTGCGGGCCCGGTTCGAGGAGTCGGTGCAGCTGCTCGTCGACGCCGGCGCGAAGGTCGTCGAGGTCGACTGCCCCAGCTTCGAGTACGCCCTGGCGACCTACTACCTCATCCTCCCGAGCGAGGCGTCGAGCAACTTGGCCAAGTTCGACGCCATGCGCTACGGCCTGCGGGTCGGTCCGCAGGGGGTGGCCGACCCCAGCGCCGAGCAGGTGATGGCCGCGACCCGTGACGCCGGCTTCGGCCCCGAGGTGAAACGCCGCATCATCCTCGGCACGTACGCGCTGTCCTCGGGCTACTTCGACGCCTACTACGGTCAGGCCCAGAAGGTGCGCCGCCTCATCGCCGACGACTTCACCCGCGCGTTCGGAGCGGCCGACGTTCTCCTCTCGCCGACCGCCCCGACGACGGCGTTCCTCCTCGGAGCGAAGCTCGACGACCCGCTTGCGATGTACCTCAACGACGTCGCGACGATCCCGGCCAACCTCGCGGGCATCCCTGGGATGTCGATCCCCTCCGGCCTCGCGGACGAGGACGGGCTGCCCACGGGCATCCAGATCCTCGCCCCGGCAACGGCCGACGACCGCCTCTACGCCGTGGGCGCCGCGCTCGAGCGCGCGCTCCTCGAGCGCTGGGGCGGCCCGCTGCTCGACCGCGCTCCGTCCCTCACCCAGGAGGCCTGAGATGAGCACGCATACCGCCGAGCCGGTGCTGTCCTACGAGGCCGCCCTCGACGCCTACGACCCGGTGCTCGGGCTCGAGGTGCACGTGGAGCTGAACACCGCCACGAAGATGTTCTGCGGCTGCTCGACGGAGTTCGGGGCCGAGCCCAACTCGCAGGTATGCCCGGTGTGCCTCGGCCTGCCCGGCGCGCTGCCGGTCGTCAACGCCACGGCGGTCGAGTCGGCGATCCGGATCGGTCTGGTCCTCGACTGCGAGATCGCGCCGTGGAGCCGGTTCGCGCGGAAGAACTACTTCTACCCGGACATGCCGAAGAACTTCCAGACCTCGCAGTACGACGAGCCCATCGCCTTCGGCGGCCACCTCGACGTGACACTCGACGACGGCACCGTCTACCGCGTCGAGATCGAGCGCGCCCACATGGAGGAGGACACCGGCAAGTCGCTGCACGTGGGCGGCGCCACCGGGCGCATCCACGGCGCCGACCACTCGCTCGTCGACTACAACCGCGCCGGCATCCCGCTCATCGAGATCGTCACGAAGCCGATGACCGGCACGGGGGAGCGGGCCCCCGATGTGGCCCGGGCCTACGTCGCCGCTCTGCGCGAGCTGCTGCGGGCGCTTGGGGTCTCCGACGTGCGGATGGAGCAGGGGTCGCTGCGCTGCGACGCCAACGTGTCGCTGCGGCCGCGCGCTGCTGACGGCGGCGACCAGGACACGGTGCCGCTCGGCACCCGCACCGAGACCAAGAACGTCAACTCGCTGCGCTCGGTCGAGCGGGCGGTCCGTTACGAGATCACCCGGCACGCCGCGGTGCTCAGCGGCGGTGACCGCATCACGCAGGAGACGCGGCACTGGCACGAGGACACCGGCGTCACGACCTCGGGGCGTGAGAAGAGCGACGCCGAGGACTACCGCTACTTCCCGGAGCCCGACCTCGTGCCGGTCGCACCGACGGCGGAAACCGTTGCCGCCCTGCGGCAGACCCTGCCCGAGCCGCCCGGCGAGCGACGCGCGCGGTTGCAGACGGCCTGGGGCTACAGCGATCTCGAGATGCGCGACGTCGCCAACGCCGGCGCCGTCGAGCTGGTGGAGGAGACCGTCGCGGCCGGTGCCACGCCGGCGGCGGCGCGCAAGTGGTGGAGCGGCGAGGTGGCCCGACGCGCCAACACCGAGGGCGTCGACGTCGTCACGTACGCGTCGACGACCGGGCTCACGGCCGCGCACGTCGCCGAGCTCGACGGTCTGGTGACGTCGGGACGGCTCAACGACTCGATGGCGCGGCAGGTGCTCGAGGGTGTGCTGGCCGGAGAGGGTGGACCGACCGCGGTCGCGGATGCCCGAGGCCTCGAGCTCGTCCAGGACGACTCGGCCCTCGACGCCGCGGTCGCCGCGGTCATCGCGGCCAACCCCGACGTCGCCGACAAGATCCGCGCGGGCAAGGTGGCGGCGGCCGGTGCGCTGATCGGCCAGGTCATGAAGGCGATGAAGGGTCAGGCCGACGCCGCCAAGGTGCGCGAGCTGGTCCTGGCCAAGCTGACCTGACCATCGGTTCGTGCGCTCCGGGTACGGAAATCGATGCGGTCCAGGGCACGAACCGGTGGTGGCGCGGTCGGTCAGCGCTTGCCGCCTCCGAGGAGGCCGCCGA
>JBDSYO010000134.1:0-6867 GCA_039925625.1 Lapillicoccus sp.
GTTTCAGCACTGGCAGCATCATCTCCCCGATGACCGCCGCCGAGCCTTCCATGTAGGCCACGAGGTCGTCCCACGTCTCGTAGCTGCTCTGCGTGAGGTCCTGCGACATCGCCCCGAAGAAGCGGTCGACGTTCTCCATGGGGATGTCGCACCGCGCGAACGAGTCGGCGATCGCGGCCATGATCGGCTCGTCGGTCGGCTTCCCCGCGATGGCCTTCCCCACCCGCTCCCGGAAGACCTCGAGCTCGGCACCAGTCCGCTCGACGGAACCCGGGGTCGTCGCCGAAGGGGCGTCGACGATGTCGTCCGCCATCCGGCAAAGGGCGTACACGGCATACACGTGCCGCCGGCGCTCCGGCGGGAGCAGCAGCGTCCCCCAGTAGTACGTCGTCCCGTTGTCGCGCGTGATGCGCGCCGCCTGGCGGTACCCCGTCTCGGCCAGCGCCTGACGGCCGGCCGCCGCGGGGCTCAACGCACTCCCCCGACGGGCACCCGTCGCGTCGGGGTGGGCAGGTACTCCCCCACCCGCTGCGCGGCGAGCTTGCCGCTGATGAGCACCATCGGCACCCCCACGCCCGGCACCGTGCCCGACCCGGCGAAGACCAGCCCGGGCACCCGACGCTCCACGTTCTTCGGCCGGAACGGCCCGGTCTGCAGGAAGGTGTGGGCGAGCGCGAACGGCGTGCCCTCCTGCATTCCCATCGCCTGCCACTCGAGCGGCGTGACCAGCTCCTCGGCGACGATGTCGGTCGGGTACCCCTGCGCGGCAAGGAAGCCCAGCAGCCGCTCACGCATCGGGCCGCGCTCGGTATGCCAGTCGACGTCGCCACCGAGGTGGGGCACCGGCTCCAGCACGTAGAGGGTCGAGCCACCGGGCGCCGCGAGCTCCGGCTCGGTCAGCGACGGCACGGTGACGAGACGCGACGGGTCGGGCATGAGCCGCTTGTCGCCGATGAGCGCGTCGAAGGCGGAGTCCCACTCGTCGGCGAAGTGGATGTTGTGGTGGTCGGTGCCCTCGGCCGGCAGCCCGCGAGCGCCGACGTGCCAGACGACGGCCGACGGGGAGTACTTGCCGCCCTTGAGCACCCGGGGCCGGGGCAGGTCGGGCAGCAGGCGCTCGTACGCCACGGGCAGGTCGAGCGTGCAGACCACCGCGTCGGCGCGCAACCGCTCTCCCCCGCCGACGTCGACACCGGCGACCCGTCCGCCGGGGCCGCGCAGGATGTCGTGCACCGTCGTACCCCACCGGATGTCGACGCCGGCGCCCTCCGCTGCGCGGGCCATGGCGACGGGGATCGCCCCCATCCCCCCGTCGGGAAAGAAGACGCCCTCGATGGAGTCCATGTAGGTGATGACTGCGTAGATGGCCAGGGCCTTGCTCGGCGGCAGACCGGCATACATCGCCTGGAAGGAGAAAAGCTTGCGCAGCCGCTCGTCCTGGAACCGGTCGGCGACGACGGGGCCGAGCCGGCGGAACCCGCCCATCCGCAGCAGCTTGGCTGCCGCGGTCGGCGAGGAGAGCAGGTCGAGCGGGGAGTTGAAGTTGCGGTCGATGAAGTTGGGCATCTCCAGCTCGTAGAGCTCGCGCAGCCAGCCGACGAAGTCGTCGAACGCCGCCGCGTCCTGAGGCCCGCTCGACTGACGGATCTCCTCGCGCATCGCCTCGTGCCCGGCGCGGACGCGAATCTCGCTGCCGTCGGCGAAGCGCGCCCGGTAGGCGGGGTCGAGCCGGGTCATCGGCAGCAGGTCGTCGAGGCGCGCACCGGCGGCGCCCACGGCGTCGGCCAGCAGCCCCGGCATGGTCATCACCGTGGGGCCCGTGTCGAAGGTGTAGCCGTCACGGACGATGCGCCCGGCTCGGCCGCCGGGGATGGTCTCGCGCTCGACGACGGTGACCTCGTAGCCCGCCCCGGCGAGGTGGCACGCCGCGCTCAGGCCGGCCAGGCCGGCGCCGATGACGACCACACGGCTGCTCACTGCCTCAACGTACGCTGAGCGAAACCGTAGGGCCGACGAGGGGTGCCAGGTGAGCCGCGCATGACCCAGCGCATACGCCGCGGCTACGACCTGCCGCTCGACCCGGCGGCTCTCGTCGAACGGCTGCGCGACCGCACCCTCGTCGAGCGCCGCAGCGCGGTGGACGGGCTCGGCACCCGCGTCGCCGCCCACGAGCCCACCGCGGCCGGCGTCCGCATCGTCGTCTGCACCGACCTGCCCGTCGACTGGCTCCCCGCGATCGTCCGCGGCCGTCTCACGGCCGACCCCACCGTCGAGCGCACCGAGGAGTGGGCGGTCGAGGGCGACGGCGCCGCGACCCCTCTCACGTTCGTCTTCGCCGGTATGCCGGTGCGCGGCTCGGGCGACGCGCGACTGGTCCCGCTCCCCACCGGGTCGCGGCTGGACGTGGAGGTCGACATCACGGTGGACGTCCCCCTGGTCGGGGCGCTCGTGGAGGCGGCCGTCGCCCCCCGGATCGTGGCCGCCCTCGACGCCGAGGCGGCGTTCTACGGCACCCTGCCCCTGCCGGCCTCGCCAGGTAGCGTCCCTCCATGACCGCGGCCGACGCCATCCAGCTCCTGTTCGTGGCATTGGCTGCGGTGCTGGCCCCGATCGTCGTCGAACCGTTGCGGCGCTTCGCGATTCCGGCCGTGGTGCTGGAGATCGGTTTCGGCTATGTGCTCGGCCCTCAGGCGCTCGATCTCGTGCGACCCTCCGGAATCGTCGACGGACTGTCGACCCTCGGCCTCTCCATGCTCATGTTCCTGGCCGGCTACGAGCTACGTCTGCAGAACATGGTGGGGCGGCCGCTCAAGCTGGCCGGGATCAGCTGGGCCATGTCGGCGGTACTCGCCGGGGTGATCGGGCTCACCGTGCACCTGGTCGGCGGTCACAGCGGCGAGATCGTCATCCCGTTGGCCCTGACGACGACGGCGATCGGCACCCTGTTGCCCGTGCTGCGCGACGCCGGCGTGCTGCATACCGACTTCGGGCGCTACGCCCTGGCCCTCGGCAGCGTGGGCGAGTTCGGGCCGATCGTGCTCGTCGCCCTGCTGCTCAGTGGGGACAACCCGGTGCAGTCGATCGCCGTGCTCGCCGGCTTCGGCGTCCTCATCGTCGCGTCGGCACTGCTCGCGTCGCGGCCCTGGGGCAGCCGGGTCGTCGGCATCGTCGAGAAGGGGCTGACGGCGAGCTCGCAGCTGCCCATCCGGATGACGCTGCTGTTCATGCTCGCCCTCGCCGCGGTGGCCAACACCCTCGGCGTCGACGTGCTGCTCGGCGCGTTCGCCGCGGGGGTCATCGTGCGCATCGCGGCGGGCAGCCACGAGGACACGGAGGAGACCGAGTCGACCTCGCGGTTCGCGACCAAGCTCGAGGGGATCGGCTTCGGGCTGCTTGTGCCCGTCTTCTTCGTCGTCAGCGGCACCCGGATCGACCTGCGGTCGCTGGTCGACGACCCCACCTCGTGGCTCTTCGTCCCCGGCTTCCTGCTGCTGATGCTGCTGGTGCGGGCCATCCCCACCTTCATCTGCTTCCGGGGCATCTTCCGGGCCGGCCGGCGGCGCGCGCTCGCCATCATGATGGCCACGGGCCTGCCCCTGATCGTCGTCATCACGACCATCGCCACCGAGAACGGCTACATCACCACCGCCGACGCGGCCGCCATGGTCGCGGCGGGCATGCTCTCCGTGCTCCTCTTCCCCGCGCTGTCGCTGCGGCTGCTGGGCCGCGACACCTCGGACGCGCCCGTACGCGTGGAGCCGGGCGCCGGTCTCTGACGTCCGGGCCGGCGGCCGGGCATACTGCCGGGATGGCAACCGTGCGCTACGAGACCACGATGTTCCAGAGCGGCAACAACACCGGCGTGCCGGTGCCGGCCGACGCGCTCGAGAGTCTCGGCGGCGGCAAGCGGCCGGCCGTGCTCGTGACGGTGAACGGGTATGCGTACCGCAGCACGGTCGCGTCGATGGGCGGGCAGTTCCTCATCTCGTTCAGCTCCGACAAGCGGCGCGAGACCGGCATCGCCGGCGGTGACGCCATCGTCGTGGAGCTCGAGCTCGACAGCGCCCCGCGCACCGTCGAGCTGCCGGCCGACCTGGCGGCGGCGCTCGACGCGGCCGGGCTCCGAGCGGCGTTCGACGCGATGGCCCCCAGCCATCGCAAGGCCCACGTGACTGCGGTCGAGGGCGCCAAGACCGAGGCGACCCGGGCGCGTCGGGTCGAGGCGGCGGTCGCCGCCGTCGGCGAGAAAGCCGCGGGCCGCTGACCATGGGCGACCCGGGCGTCAGCTACGACGGCGTGCTCGTCGCCGCCGAGGCGCTCGCGCCGCACCTCCCCCCGACACCCGCCTGGTCCTACGCCGTCCTCGACGAGGTCGCCGGCGCCCAGGTCGTCGTCAAGCACGAGAACGTCCAGCCCACCGGGGCGTTCAAGGTGCGCGGCGGCATCAACCTCGCGCTCCGGATGACGCCGGAGGAGCGGACCCGTGGGCTGGTCACCGCGTCCACCGGGAACCACGCCCAGTCGGTAGCCTTCGGGGCTCGGCTGGTCGGGACGCGGGCCGTCGTCGTCGTCCCCGAGTCTGCGCCGCCGATGAAGCAGGCCGCGGTGCGAGGCCTCGGCGGCGAGGTGCGCGTGCACGGCCCGAGCATGGACGAGGCCGTCGGGGAGGCCCGGCGGATCGCCCAGGAGGAGGGGATGCGCTACGTCGACCCGGGCAACGAGCCGGACATCATCCACGGCCACGCGACGGTCTACCTCGAGCTGCTGCGGCAGTACCCCGATCTCGAGGCCATCTATGTGCCGGCGGGCAGCGGTACGGGAGCGACGGGGGCGTGCCTCGTGCGCGACGCGCTGGCGCCCGGGTGCCGGGTGGTCGCCGTCCAGTCCTCCGCGGCACCGGCCGCCGAGAACGCGTGGCGGGCGGGTGCGGCCCGGTCGGCGCCGTGCCGCACCCGGTCCAGCGGGCTCGCGACCGGGATGAGCTTCGCCCTTCCGCAGAGCGTCCTCGCCGGGCGGCTCGACGACTTCCTCCTCGTCAGCGACGACGACCTCGACGCCGCCGCCCGGATGCTGGCCACCCACGCGCATACCCTCGCCGAGAGCGCCGGCGCGGCCGGGCTCGCCGGCCTGCTGGCCGACCCCGACCGCCCGACGCGGTGCGCGGTCGTCGTCACCGGAGGCAACGCCAGCGCGGACGAGCTGGCCGCCCTCACCCGGCCCTGACCACGACCCGGCCTGCGGCGTAGTCCCCCCGGACGCCGTCCGGCACCTCGCGGACGGCGCCGAGGTGCCCGGCGTGGGTCGAGGTCGCGACGAGCAGGTGCACGAGCACCTCCTCGAGGTCATCGAGCCGCCAGCCGCCCCGCCATCCCTCGGGCCACCAGGCCGGCGGGGCGTCGGCGGGCAGGTTCGGTGGCTGTCGGAGCTTGGTAGGAGGCTCCGGAGCGGGCGATGAGTCTCGGGCCCTCGCGAGGTCTCCCCTCCATGACCTCCACGCCGCGCGTCGTCCTCGACTCCCTCGCCTTCGGCGAGTCACCCCGGTGGCACGACGGGAGGCTCTACGTCTCCGACTGGGGGGCCGGTGAGGTGCTGGCGCTCGAGGCGGACGGGAGCACGACCGTCGCGGCCCGCGCCCAGGCCTTCCCCCTGTGCTTCGACTTCCTCCCCGACGGCCGGATGCTGCTCGTGGCCGGGATGGCGGTGCTGCGGCAAGAATCGGACGGCAGCCTCGTCACGCATACCGACCTCGGCCGCGTGTGGCCGACCGGCGCGAACGACATCGTCGTCGACGACGGGGGCAACGCCTACGTCAATACGGTCGGGTTCGACTTCCCCAACGCCGAGTACCGCCCGGGGAGCGTCGGGCTCGTGCGGCCGGACGGCACGGCGGAGGTGGTCGCCGACGGGATCGCCTTCCCCAACGGGATGGCCGTGAGCCCGGACGGGGCGACGCTGCTCGTGGCCGAGTCCTACGGCAACGTCATCACCGCGTTCGACATCGGCGCGGACGGGCGCCTCTCCGGGCGCAGGGTCTGGGCCTCCCTCGGTGAGGACAACCCCGACGGCATCTGCGTCGATGCCGAGGGCGCGGTCTGGTACGCCGACGTGCCGCACGCGCACTGCATACGGGTGGCGGAGGGCGGCAGGGTCCTGCAGACCGTCGACCTCGACCGCGGCGGGTTCGCCTGCGTGCTGGGCGGACCCGAGCGTCGGACGCTCTACGTCGTGACGAACCAGTGGGGTCCGCAGGGACCCGGTGAGGGGCGCCACAGCCAGGTCGTCGCGGTGGAGGTCGAGGTGCCCGGAGCGGGCCACCCGTGACTGCTCCGGGCCACCGCCCTAGTGGAGGGTGAACGTGCCGAGGCCGTCGTTGTCGTAGTACTCGAGCACCACGCGGGCCGCGTGGGTCCCCCCGGCGTTGGGGGTGAAGTCGGCCGCGGTGATGCCGGCGGCGTTCTCGCCCGTGGGGTAGAACGCGAACTCGTTGCCGTCCCAGTGGGTCAGGGGGTAGTCGTTCGGGTGCGGGCCGATGAGCAGGCGGAGGGTGCCGCCCTGGTCGACGACCTGGATCGAGCCGTAGAAGGCGTTGTCGTAGGTGCCGACGTAGAAGGCGTTGGGCTGGGCCGGCGTCGGGTTGGCCGGCGGGGTCTTCCCCGCGAGCTTGCTCGTGTTGGCCATCGACGCGGCGAAGAGGCCGCCGTAACCGGCCAGCCAGTCGCGCTGGACCGTGGACGCCTCGACGAGGTCGAGGAACGACGCGCCGATGGCCTCTGGGAGCCCCACCGGCATCCCGTTGGTGAGCGTGACGATGCCGAGCCCGGCCGACGGCAGCAGGATCACCTGGGTCGCTGCGCCCTGGAAGAAGGC
>JBDSYO010000135.1:0-5018 GCA_039925625.1 Lapillicoccus sp.
GTCGCGGCCACCCAGGTGGTGGCGCTGGTGCTCTACGCCGTGACCCTGCACCCCGGCGCACGTCGGCGCGGAAACTAGGCTGGATCGGCCATCTGCGTACCGATCTGCGGGAAAAGCATGGATATCCGCGCGCATCACGCAGATCGGTCATCGGCTCGCGGATCGGTCATCGCATCGCCACTCGGTCGGCGCCCTGGGGTGCCGCTGACTAGGCTGGGCGTCGATGAGCGATCCGGGCGGTACCGACCTGTTCGCGGCGGCCCGCGCGGAGCGGCCGACGGGTGGCGGTGACGTTCTCGGCTCGGGGGCCACGCTGCCGCCGCTGGCGGTGCGGATGCGGCCTCGCTCCCTGGCGGAGGTGCGCGGGCAGGGGGACGTGCTGCGGACGGGCAGCCCGCTGCGCCGCCTCATCGAGGGCTCCGCCGGGGCGGCCGGTCCCCTGTCGGCGATCATCTGGGGTCCGCCGGGCACGGGGAAGACCACCCTGGCGCACCTCGTGGCCAGTGCGGCCGACCGGCGCTTCGTCGAGCTGTCGGCGGTCACCGCCGGGGTGAAGGACGTCCGCGAGGTGATGGACCAGGCCCGCCGTGAGCGCGACCTCTACGACCGGCAGACCGTCCTCTTCCTCGACGAGATCCACCGCTTCACCAAGGCCCAGCAGGACGCGCTGCTGCCGGCGGTCGAGACCCGGCTGGTCGTGCTCGTGGCGGCGACCACGGAGAACCCCTCGTTCAGTGTCATCGCCCCGCTGCTGTCCCGCTCGGTGCTCGTCACCCTGCAGTCCCTCTCCGACGAGGAGGTCCGCGACGTGGTCGACGCGGCCCTCGCCGACGACCGGGGTCTGGCCTCGGAGTTCGTCCTCGCCGACGACGCGCGCGAGCACCTGGTGCGCATCTCGGGGGGCGACGCCCGTCGCGCCCTCACCGCCCTGGAGGCCGCTGCGGGAGTGGCGCTCGACGCGGTCCCCGTCGGCGCGCATACCGACGAGCCCTCCGACCCCACCCCGATCAGCCTGGCCCAGACCGAGCAGGCCGTGGCCCAGGCGGCGGTGCGCTACGACCGGGCCGGCGACCAGCACTACGACGTCGCCAGCGCCCTCATCAAGTCGATGCGCGGCAGCGACGTCGACGCGTCCCTGCACTACCTCGCGCGCATGCTCGAGGCCGGCGAGGACCCCCGGTTCATCGCCCGGCGCATCGTCATCGCGGCCAGCGAAGACGTCGGGATGGCCGACCCCACCGCCCTGCAGACCGCGGTCGCCGCGCTGCACGCCGTCGCCCAGATCGGGATGCCCGAGGCGCGGATCATCCTGGCCCAGGCCGTGGTCCACAACGCCATGGCCCCGAAGTCCAACGCGTCCTACCTGGCGATCGGCGCCGCCATCGCCGACATCCGCGCCGGCAAGGGCGGCCCCGTACCGGCGCCCCTGCGGGGGAGCGGGTACGCCGGGGCCACCCGTCTCGGCCACGGGGACGGGTACGCCTACGCGCACGACGCCCCCGACGGTGTGGCCGCGCAGCAGTACCTCCCCGACGACCTGGCCGGCACCACGGAGTACTACCGCCCCACGGGGCGGGGGTTCGAGGAGCGGCTGGTCGGGCGGCTCAGGTGGCTGAAGGAGCGTCTGGCCGGCCGCTGATCGCGAGACGTCGAGCGCCCAGCCGACACCGCACCCCCGCCGCCTGTTGCCGCGGCGCACCGGCGGCACTAGCGTCCGACGATGGAGCCGTCGCGGGCGTGGGTGACCGACGAGCGGGTCGAGGTCGAGGGGCGGACGTGGGCCGTCCGGCAGTCGGGAGACCCGCTCGGACGACCCGTCGTGTACTTCCACGGCACGCCCTCGTCCCGATGGGAACCGGCGTTCGCCGACGCGGCCGCCGCCGACCTCGGCATCCGGCTGGTCGCCTTCGACCGGCCCGGGTACGGCGGTTCCTCGCCGGGCGCGTTCGACCTGACCTCCCTCGCCGTGTCGACCGGCAACCTTGCTGACCGGCTGGCCGTGGAACGGTTCGGGGTGCTGGGCCAGTCCGGCGGCGGGCCTTTCGCGCTGGCGTGCGGGGCCGTCCTGGGGGACCGGGTGACCCGCGTGGGAGTTTGTGGCGGCGCGGTCCCCTTCCAGCTCATGCCGGGCGCGCTCGACCTGCTCGACGACAACGACATCGCGGCCGTGGCGTTGCTCCCGGACCGGATCGCCGCTGCGGCCGGGTTCGCCCGGGGGTTCGAACCCTTCCGGGAGATGCTGCGGGCCGGTGACCAGCAGGTCCTCAGCGGCTTCCGCCAGCGATGCAGCCCGCGAGACCGGGTGGTGCTCGACCGCGCGGGAGTGGGGGCCACTCTGGTCGCCGCGTTCCGCGCCTCGATGGCGCAGGGTACCGACGGCGCGGGCTGGGACAACGCGGCCTGGGTCGGCCCGAGGGACATCGACCTCGGAGCCGTCCGTCGGCCGGTCGACCTCTGGTACGGCGGGGAGGACCCGTTCGCCCCCGTAGGCGCCGGTCCGTGGCTGGCGGAGCACCTCCCCGACGCCACGCTGCACCCGCGGTCGCACGACGGCCACCTCGGGGTCATCGAGCACACCAGAGAGATCCTCGAGGCCCTCCTCGCCGACTGACGACGCCCCTTCGAGCGTCGTGCCCAGGAAACCGGGGCGGACCGTGGTGGGCGTCTCGACTAGGGTCGCTGACCATGGAAACCGCCGAGATCGCGCGCCGCTGGCTGGCGTTCTTCGAGAGCAAGGGCCATGCCGTCGTGCCCAGCGCGCCCCTGCCGTTCGACGACCCCAACCTCCTGTTCGTCGTCGCCGGGATGGTCCCCTTCGTGCCCTACTTCAGCGGCCAGCAGACCCCGCCGTGGCCGTCGGCCGCCTCGGTGCAGAAGTGCGTGCGCACGCCCGACCTGGAGGAGGTCGGCAGGACCAGCCGGCACGGCACGTTCTTCCAGATGAACGGCAACTTCTCCTTCGGTGACTACTTCAAGCGCGAGGCCATCGGGTATGCGTGGGAGCTGCTGACCACGCCCCAGGACCAGGGCGGCTACGGGCTCGACAAGACGCGGCTGTGGGCGACGGTCTACGAGGAGGACGACGAGGCCGAGGCGCTCTGGCTCGAGATGAGCGAGATCCCGAAGGAGCGCATCGTGCGCCGCGGCCGGCTCGACAACTACTGGCACATGGGCATTCCCGGCCCGGGCGGCCCGTGCAGCGAGATCTTCTACGACCGCGGTCCCGCCTACGGGCCGGAGGGCGGGCCTACGGTCGACGAGGACCGCTATATGGAGATCTGGAACCTCGTCTTCACCGAGTTCGAGCTGGGCACGGTGCGCAGCAAGGCCGACTTCGACATCGTCGGGCCGCTGCCGCAGAAGAACGTCGACACCGGTCTGGGCCTCGAGCGGCTGGCCAGCGTCCTGCAGGGAGTCGACAACCTCTACGAGATCGACCAGGTGCGACCGGTGCTCGATCGGGCGGCCGAGATGACGGGCAAGACCTACGGCGCGGTGCCGAGCCACGTGGCCTCGGAGAGCAGCCCCGACGACGTCCGCCTACGCGTGGTCGCCGACCACGTGCGCAGCTGCCTCATGCTCATCGGCGACGGCGTCACGCCGGGCAACGAGGGCCGTGGCTACGTGCTGCGCCGGATGCTGCGCCGGGCCGTCCGCTCGATGCGGCTGCTCGGCTACGACGAGCCCGCCCTGCCGCATCTGCTCCCGGTGAGCATGGAGCGGATGAGCGAGACCTACCCCGAGCTGCGCCGCGACTTCGCGCGGATCAGCCGGGTCGCCTACGCCGAGGAGGAGGCGTTCCGCCGCACCCTGGCCTCGGGCACGACGATGCTCGACTCCGCGGTCGCGCAGGTCACGGCCGCGGGCGGCGACACCCGGCAGCTCAGCGGGGCGCAGGCGTTCGCGCTGCACGACACCTACGGCTTCCCCATCGACCTCACCCTGGAGATGGCTGCCGAGCACGGGGTGTCGGTCGACGAGCCCGGGTTCCGGCGGCTCATGGCGGAGCAGCGGGACCGGGCGCGGGCCGACGCGAAGGCGAAGAAGCAGACCGGCGCCGACACCACGGCCTACCGGCGGATCGCCGACGCCATCGGCCATGACGTGGAGTTCACGGGGTACGACGAGGTCGTGTCGGAGGCGCGGGTCGCCGGTCTCGTCGTCGACGGCGAGGGCGTCGACCGGGCGGGCGCCGGTGACGACGTCGAGATCATCCTCGACCGCACCCCGTTCTACGCCGAGGGCGGCGGCCAGCTCGCCGACGGCGGGCGCATCGAGCTCGACAACGGCGCGGTCATCGAGGTCCGCGACGTGCAGAAGCCCATCAACGGCGTCATCGCCCACCGCGCCACGGTCGTCGTCGGAGAGGTGGTGCCCGGAGCGCTCGCGCAGGCTGAGGTCGACGTCGAGCGGCGTCGGGCCATCTCCCGCGCCCACACGGCGACGCACATGGTGCACCGGGCCATCCGCGAGGCCCTCGGCGACTCCGCGACCCAGGCCGGGTCGCAGAACTCGCCCGGCCGGTTCCGGTTCGACTTCACCGCCCTCCAGGCGGTGCCCGGCAGCGTGCTCGCCGACGTCGAGGCCCAGGTCAACACCCTCCTCGTCGACGACCTGCCGGTCACGGCCGAGGTCATGACGCAGGCGCAGGCGCGTGAGATCGGCGCCATGGCGCTGTTCGGGGAGAAGTACGGCGACGCCGTACGCGTCGTCTCGGTGGGCGACTGGGCCCGCGAGCTGTGCGGTGGGACCCACGCCCAGCGCTCCGGCCAGCTCGGCCTGGTCAAGCTGCTGGGGGAGTCCTCCATCGGCTCGGGCGTGCGGCGGGTCGAGGCGCTCGTCGGCGTCGACGCGTACTCCTTCCTGGCGCGTGAGCACGCCATCGTCGGCCAGCTCACCGAGGTCCTGCAGGCCCGGCCCGAGGAGCTGCCCGAGCGGATCTCCGGCATCCTCGCCCGCCTCAAGGAGGCGGAGCGGGAGATCGCCCACGCGCGCCAGGAGAAGGCACTGGGCGCCGC
>JBDSYO010000136.1:0-5742 GCA_039925625.1 Lapillicoccus sp.
CGACCTCACGACGCACCTGCGCCGGCAGCGCGACGCGGTCATGTCCAGGCTGGACGAGCTGAGTGGGCTCGTCACGGCGATCGACCGAGCATTGGAGAGACAGATGTCAGGCATCCAGCTGAGCAAGGAAGAGCAGAAGGAGCTGTTCGGTGGCGGGTTCTCAGAGGACTACGCCGCCGAGGCGCAGGAGCGGTGGGGTGACAGCGACATGTGGAAGCAGTCGCAGAACCGCGCCGCCGGCTACACCAAGGAGGACTGGGTGGCCGTCAAGGCCGAGATGGACGCGGTCAACACGGCGTTCGTCGGCGCCAAGCGCGCCGGTGAGCCGGCCACGAGCGAGCGCGCCATGGCCGCGGCGGAGCAGCACCGGCTGCACATCAACGACCGGTTCTACGCGCTGACGCCGCAGTTCCACCGGGGCCTCGGCGACATGTACGTCAGCGACCCCCGGTTCACCGCGACCTACGAGGACCTGGAGCCGGGGCTCGCGCAGTACGTGCGGGACGCGATCCACGCCAACGCCGACCGCGCCCAATAGGAGCGTGGCGCACGCTTTCCCGGGTGGGGAGTCGCAGGGGCGCGAACGCGACCTCGCGACTCCCCACCCGTCAGCGCTTGGCGATCTTCGCCGAGAGTCCGCGCAGCATGGTCATGTTGCGGCTGGTGCTGCTGAGTGGTCCGAGCACCTTCTCCCAGTCGCGCCGGGTGAGCGGCGAGTCCGAGGACTTCCCGTGCATGCGCCAGTGCACGTCGGCGCCCTCCAGGACGAGGGTGTCGAAGTCACCGGACAGGGCCTCCAGAGCCTTCTTCTGGCCGGCGCCCGGCGCCCGCTTGAGGAAGGTGACGAAGTGGGTGTCACCCGGCGCCACCGCGAACGGCGTAGCGTCCAGCAACGCCCGGACCTCGGCGGCAGTGCGCACGAACGTCGTGCACTCGAAGCCGAACTCCTTCTCCAGCGCGTCCTCGAACGCCTTCTCGACCTTCGCGCGGGATCCCGTGCCGTCGAAGACCACGTTGCCGCTGTTGATGTGGGTCCACACGTCGGTATGCCCGAGGGCCTCACCCACCGCGACCAGGCGGCTCATCGCCACCCGGCGCTTCCCGAGGTTGACCGCGCGAAGGAATCCGACCCGGACCGTCACCCCGGCACCCTAGCCACCTCACGCTGTGTCACGGACGATGCCGCTGGATGTCGAGGTCCGCGACACGGTGCCACTCCCCGTGTCCGCCCTGCATGAGCATCGGGTCGTTCCAGCGCAGTCGGAGCCGGTCGGGCTTGACCTCCAGGAGCCATGCTTCACGCCACGGCTCGTCCGACGCCGTCCGCACCCACCACCGGTCGGCCAGCGAGGACAGGCCATGCTCGCGCACCACGGACTCGGCCCGCTCCGCGTCGGTGGCCGGCGCGAGCGCAGACCCGAAGACGGTCGCCGGCACCCAGGCGGCTCCGACGGACAGGAGCAGACCGACGAGCTCACCGTCGTCCTCGCGGCGCACCTCGCGGGCGACCGGGGTCGGGTCGATATGCCTGTTCCTCATCCTCCGACCGTAGGGACCCACCCCACCAGAGGGTCAACCGAGTTCTCGCCCGTGCCTGAGACGCCGCAGGTGCACAGGCCGAGGGCGCTGACGGCGGGCTGGCCTAGAGTCGCGGGCGTGACGCAGCCGCCCGTGCCGACCCCGTCGCTTGCGCCTCCCGCGCCCGCGCCGGCGAGCCCGCGGCATACCGGCTCGTTCTTGGCTTTCGAGGGTGGCGACGGGGCCGGCAAGTCCACCCAGGTACGCCTGCTGGCGGCCGCGCTGCGACGGGCCGGGTACGACGTGATGGAGACCCGCCAGCCCGGCGGCACCGACCTGGGCACCGCCTTGCGCGACCTCGTGCTCCATGGCGACCACGTGTCGCCGAGGGCGGAGGCGCTGATCTACGCAGCCGACAAGGCCCACCACGTCGACACCGTCATCGGGCCGGCGCTCGCGGCCGGTCGGGTCGTGCTCACCGACCGCTACATCGACTCCGCTATCGCCTACCAGGGGGGCGGCCGCGACCTCGGCACGCGGGAGGTGGCCGACCTGCAGCTCTGGGCCGTCGACCACCTCGTGCCCGACCTCACCATCGTGCTCGACGTCAGCCCGGAGGCCGGCCGGCAGCGCCGCGGCGACGTGCACGACCGTCTGGAGGCCGAGGGCGACGCTTTCCACCAGGCCGTGCGCGAGCAGTTCCTCGCGCTCGCCGCCGCCGACCCCGACCGCTACCTCGTCGTCGACGCGAGCACCTCGCCGCAGCAGATCCACGCCCAGGTCGTCGCGCGTCTCGTGGCGGCCGGGCTCGCCCTGGAGCCGGCCCCGTGAGCGTCTGGGACGACGTCGTCGGCCAGCAGGAGGCCATGGCCACGCTGCGGCGGGCGGTCACCGACCCCGCCGCGATGACCCACGCCTGGCTGTTCACCGGCCCGCCCGGGTCGGGCCGGTCGGTCGCCGCCCGGGCGTTCGCCGCCGCGCTGCAGTGCCCCGACCGCGGGTGCGGCACCTGCCGCGAGTGCCGCACCGCCCTTGACGGCACCCACGCCGACGTCACCGTGAAGGCCACCCAGGGCCTGTCGATCAAGGTCGAGGACACCCGCGCCCTGGTGCAGGAGGCCGCGCTCCGCCCCTCCGTCGGCCGGTGGCGGGTCGTCATCGTGGAGGACGCCGACCGCCTCACCGAGCGGGCCGCCGACGCCCTGCTCAAGGCACTCGAGGAGCCGACTCCACGCACCGTCTGGATGCTCTGCGCCCCGTCGGTCGAGGACGTCATCGTCACCATCCGGTCGCGGTCGCGGCACGTGCGGCTGCGCACGCCCCCGGTCGAGGATGTGGCCCGGCTACTCGTCCGCCGCGACGGCATCGACCCGGCGATGGCCCGGTATGCCGCCCGCGCGGCCCAGTCCCACATCGGCCTGGCCCGCCGGCTCGCCCGCGACGAGGCGGCGCGCATCCGCCGGCGTGACGTCATCGCCATGCCGGCGCGCATCCGCACCATCGGTGACGCGATCGGCGCCGCGGCCGACCTCGCCTCCATCGCCGACGAGGAGTCGAGCGCCTCCTCGGCCGAGCGCGACGCCGCCGAGCGCACCCGGCTGCTGGAGACCCTCGGCGCCGACCCGGGAGCCCGCACCCAGCCCCCGCACGTGCGCGCGCAGGTCGCCGCTCTGGAGAAGGAGCAGAAGACCCGCGCCACCCGGTTCGCCCGCGACACCGTCGACCGGGGCCTCGTCGACCTGCTGTCGATCCACCGGGACGCCCTCGTGCTGCACCTCGGGGCCCGCGTCGGTCTGGTCAACGAGGACAGCATCGACCTCGTCCGCGCCCTGGCCGCGATGCGCACCCCGGAGGAGCTGCTTCTCGGCATGGAGGCGATCGGGGAGGCCCGAGAGCGGATCAACCTCAACGTCTCGCCGCTCCTCGCGCTGGAGGCGATGACGGTCACCGTGATGTCGGGCCGCGGTCCGGTGGACGCGGCCCACGTCAGCCACTGACCCACGTTGTCGCGAGGTCGTGATGAGCGACCGCCACGGGACGTCGGGCCGGCGGGTTACCGTGCTCGGGTGCGGGAGACAGGGGCCATGGGGAGTGGGGGACACGGGCGGTTGAGACGAGGAGCGGGGCTCGTCGTCGCGGCGGTGCTGGCGAGCTTGACGCTGTCGTCGTGCCTCGTCCTGCCGTTCTGGCCCACCGGCGACGACGGAGGGTCGTCCTCCTCGTCGTCCAGCGCCCCGGTGACCCCGCAGACGCCCCCACCGGGCACCACCGGGCTCGACGGCTTCTACGCCCAGCGGCTGGCGTGGAGCACCTGCACCGGGGGTGAGTGCGCGAAGCTGTCGGTGCCCATCGACTACGCGAACCCGCAGGGCGAGACCATCCAGCTGGCCCTGCTGCGGGCCAAGGCGCGCACGACCAACCAGCGGATCGGCTCCCTCGTCGTCAACCCCGGCGGCCCGGGTGGGTCCGGCGTCGACTTCGCGCGGCAGTCGGCCCAGATCGTCAGCGCCGACGTGCGCCGCCGCTACGACATCGTCGGCTTCGACCCCCGCGGCGTCGGCCGGTCGGCCCCGATCGACTGCCTGAGCGACAAGGACCTCGACGCCTTCCTCGGCACCGACCCCACCCCGGACACGCCCGCCGAGGAGCAGAACAGCATCGCCCAGGCCAAGAAGCTGGCCGACGGCTGCGCCGCGAAGAACCCGAAGACCATCGCCCACGTGTCCACGCTCGACGCGGCGAAGGACATGGACGTGCTGCGGGCCGCGCTCGGGGAGCCCAAGCTGAACTACCTCGGCTTCTCCTACGGCACCTACCTCGGCACCATCTACGCCGACCTGTTCCCCGCCTACTCCGGTCGCCTGGTCCTCGACGGGGCCGTGCCGCCGGACCTGACGTCGCAGGAGTCCAACCTCGGCCAGGCCAAGGGCTTCGAGACCGCTACCCGGGCCTACGTCGCCGACTGCGTGAAGTCCCGCGACTGCCCCGTCGGCCAGAGCGTCGACGAGGGCATGGCCTGGATCCGCGACTTCCTCAAGGGCCTCGACGCCGCCCCACTGCCGGTCACCGACGACCAGACGGTCACCCAGCTCAACGAGGCGTGGGGCTCCAGCGGCATCGCGTACGCCATGTACGCCAAGGAGATCTGGCCCCAGCTGACCGAGGCGCTCAAGGACGCCAAGAACGGCGACGGCAACGCGCTGATGCGGCTCGCCGACGCCTACGCGCGGCGGACGCCCGGAGGCCAGTACCAGAGCAACATCATGGAGGCGATCTACGCCGTCAACTGCCTCGACAAGCCCGACACCGCCGACCCCGCCCAGATCGACGCGTTCGCGGCCGAGGCGGTCAAGGTGGCTCCCACCTGGGGCCGGTTCCTTGCGTGGAGCTCGGTGCCCTGCGGCGTCTGGCCCGTCAAGGCGACCAACCAGCCGCATACGGTCTCCGCCCAGGGCTCCGGTCCGATCGTCGTGGTCGGCACCACCCGCGACCCCGCGACCCCCTACGAATGGGCGGTGCGGCTGCGGCAGCAGCTGGCCCACGGCGTGCTGGTCACGTTCGACGGGGACGGGCACACGGCATACCCCCGTTCGAGCACCTGCGTCGACAAGGCCGTCGACGGCTACCTGCTCGACGGCACCCCCCCGCAGGACGGGGTGAAGTGCTGAGGGCGACGCCGGAGTCCGTATAGTGGTGCCCCGCGCCCGACGGGTGCCCGCCGCCTTAGCTCAGTCGGCCAGAGCGATTCACTCGTAATGAATAGGTCATCGGTTCGATTCCGATAGGCGGCTCCACGCATCACCTCGGTCAGGCCTCCGGTGCGCTCGTGCCGGGGGCCTGACCCCTCCTCGGCCCCCGCAGCAGGCGCTGACCCCCCTGTCGCCGGTCTCCCAGGTATGGATTCCCCCCCCGTTATCCCAATCGTGACCGGTCTGGTCCCATCCGACCTACGCTCCGGAGCGAACCCCCCTCCGTAGGGGTCACCCACCAGGAGAGGTCGTTTCGATGAAAGAGTCCAGCCGACGAGGTTTCCTCGTCGCCACCGGTACGGGGGTGGCTGCGGCCGCCATCGCGCCGGCACTGATGTCCCCCGCCAGCGCCAACGCGGCCAGTGGAGGACCACGCCAGGTCGTGGCGTACGTCAACGACGCCAAGGCCGGCACGCTCGCCATCATGGTCGGAGAGCGCGAGGTGCTGGTCACGGACAAGGACCTGGTCGCCCGC
>JBDSYO010000137.1:0-6674 GCA_039925625.1 Lapillicoccus sp.
GGCGAGAAGGACTCCATCTGCTCGAGCGTCGCGTCGTAGCGCGCGTCGGGGTAGACGTGCACCGACAGGATCGGCCCGAAGTACTCGGTGCGGAACGACTCGTCCGCGGGGTCGCTCGACTCGAGCACGGTGGGTCGCACGAAGTAGCCCACGCTGTCGTCGTAGGTGCCACCGGCGATGACCTTGACCTTGGCGGCCGCCTTCGCCCGGTCGATGGCCGCTGCGTTGCGGGCGAAGGAGCGGTCGTCGATCACGGCGCCCATGAAGTTGGAGAAGTCGGTGACGTCGCCCTGGGGCAGGCCGTTGGTGATGTCGACCAGGTCGTCGCGGATCTGCTTCCAGAGGGAGGCGGGGACGTAGGCGCGGGAGGCCGCCGAGCACTTCTGGCCCTGGTACTCGAACGCCCCGCGGACCAGCGCGGTCCGCAGCACGTCGGGGTCGGCCGACGGGTGGGCCAGCACGAAGTCCTTGCCGCCGGTCTCCCCCACCAGCCGCGGGTAGGAGCGGTAGCGCGGCAGGTGGGCGCCCACCTCGCTCCACAGGTGCTGGAAGGTGGCCGTCGACCCGGTGAAGTGGATGCCCGCGAGGTCGGGGTCGGCCAGGGCGACCTTCGAGACGTTGAGGCCGTCGCCGGTGACGAGGTTGATGACGCCGGGGGGCAGGCCCGCGGCCTCCAGGAGCTCCATGGTCACCTGCGCCGCCAGGCTCTGGGTGGGCGACGGCTTCCAGACGACGGTGTTGCCCATGAGGGCGGGGGCGGTCGGCAGGTTGCCCGCGATGGCCGTGAAGTTGAACGGCGTGATGGCGTAGACGAACCCCTCGAGCGGGCGGTGGTCGGTGCGGTTCCACACGCCCTTGGCGTTGAGGGGCGGCTGCTCGGCGAGGATCTCGCGGGCGAAGCCGACGTTGATCCGCCAGAAGTCGACCAGCTCGCACGCCGCGTCGATCTCGGCCTGGTAGCAGGTCTTGCTCTGCCCGAGCATCGTCGCGGCGTTGAGCCGGGCCCGCCACGGCCCCGAGAGCAGCTCGGCCGCCTTGAGCAGGATCGCGGCGCGGTCGTCGAACGACAGCGCCCGCCAGCCGGGACCGGCCGCCTTGGCCGCGTCCACGGCCACCCGGGCGTCGCCCACGGTGGCGTTCTTGAGGGTGCCCAGGACCTTCCGGTGGGCGTGCGGCTGGCGCACGTCGAACCGCTTGCCACCGCCCATGAAGCGACGCCCGGCGATCGTGTGGGGCAGCTCGCGGCGTTCGCCCCCGACCTCGGCCAGCGCGAGCTGGAGGGCCGCGCGCTCCGGGCTCCCCGGCGCATACTCGAGGACGGGCTCGTTGGCCGGGCTGGGGACCTGGGTGACGGCGTCCATCGGGGCGGCTCCTCATCGTGCACGCGGGCGGCGCAGCGGCCCCTATGGTTTCACGTATGCCCTCCGCCCAGCGCAGCGAGGAGCTCCCCCCGAGGGAGGAGCCACCCACCGTCCACCGCTTCGGACGCGGTGACGGGGAGGCACCGACGCTCCTGCTCCTGCACGGCCTCACCGACTCCGGGCGATGCTGGCCCGACGCCGTACGCCGCTGGTCGGACGACTACCGGGTGGTCACCTGGGACGCCCGCGGCCACGGCGAGTCCGACCGGTTCACCCCGGCCGAGCTGCGCCACGGGGTCGGCGAGATCCACCTCGCCGACCTGGTCGCGGTGCTCGAACAGCTGGCGCAGGACGGGAGCACGCGCCCGGTGCTGGTCGGACACTCGATGGGCGGGGGCACCGCGGCCGCACTGGCCGGTGCGCGTCCCGACCTGGTGCGCGCCGTCGTGCTGGAGGACCCCGCCCTCGGCGCCGGCCGCTACGCCGACCTCGACGAGGCCGAGGGTGCGCGCCGCCGGGTGGCCGAGGCGCGCGAGACCAACACGCACCCGCATCACGCCATGAAACAGGGCAAGCGCGAGCACCCGAAGTGGCCCAAGGCCGAGTTCAAGCCGTGGCTCGAGGCCAAGCAGCAGACCGACCTCGAGATGCTGGGGCAGCCGTCGATCACCGTGCGGACGCCGTGGGAGCAGGTCACGGACGCCATCGCCGTGCCCGCCCTCCTCGTCACCGGCACCGCGGGCGCCATCTGGACCGGTGACCTGCTCGCCCGGCTCCAGGCGGTCGGCAACCCCCACGTCGAGATCGAGGCGGTCCGCAAGGCCGGCCACTGCGTACGGCGGGACCGCGCCGACGACTTCCACGCCATCGTCGACCCTTGGGTGGCCAAGCAGCTCGACGGGTGAGCTCCGAGCGGCGTCACGACGGTGGGACTGTCCCCCTTGACGCGGACCCTCGACACGGGGTTGGTTTGCCCTAGTTTGTCGAGACCACGGGGGCACTGATGAGCACTACCGAAACCGCATCGACCACGGATCGCGCACCCCGGGGGCGGCGACCCTCGCCGCGGGGCCGACTCGTGGCGGGTGCGGTGGCCCTGCTCCTGGCCGCGACGACGCTCGTCGCCCTGAGCGCGCCGGCCCGGGCCGCCACCGGGACGCCCGTCGTCGGGGTCGCGTCCGGTCTCTGTCTCGACGTGACGGGGAACTCCACCGCCCTCCAGACCCGGGTGATCGTCTGGACCTGCAACAAGCAGGCCAACCAGGCGTGGACGTTCACCGCCGCCGGCGAGCTGCGCGTCTTCGGCGGCACCCGGTGCCTCGACGTCACCGGCGCCCGGACCACCGAGGGTGCGACGATCCAGATCTACACCTGCAACGGCGCCGCCAACCAGAAATGGAAGGTCAACGCCGACGGGTCCATCACCGGCGTCCAGTCCGGCCTGTGCCTCGACGTCACGGGGAAGAGCACCTCCCCCGGCGCCTACGTCCAGACGTGGGGCTGCTACGGCGGTGGTAACCAGAAGTGGCGCACGACGTTCGCCGCCGACACCCAGCCGCCGAGCACACCGGCCAACCCGCGCGTGAGCGGCCTGACGTGCAGCTCGGTCGTGTTCGCCTGGGACGCCGCCACCGACAACGTCGGCGTCACCGCCTACGACGTCTTCCACGACGGCCAGCTGATGACCACCGTCCCCGGCTCGACCCTCTCCGCCACGCTCACGGTCTCCCCCGGAGTGACGTGGGGTCTCTACGTCCAGTCGCGCGACGCCGCCGGCAACGTGTCGCAGGGCAGCACGCCGGTCTCCATCACCCCGCCGGCCTGCCAGTCCGACACCACCGTTCCGACCACCCCGACGGGTCTCAGCGGCTCGGCGTCGGGGACGTCCGTGACCCTCACGTGGACCGCCGCCACCGACAACGTGGGCGTGCGGGCCTACGACGTCTACCGCGACGGCACCAAGGTCGGCTCGGTCACGGGCACCGCCACCGTGCCGCCCAACACGACCTTCGTCGACAGCGGCCTGACCGGCAGCACGGCATACCGGTATGCCGTGACGGCCCGTGACGCGGCCGGCAACAGCTCGGCGCCGAGCACCGCCGTGACGGTGACCACCGCGGCGACGTGCGGCACCTCGGTGTGCGGGGTGACCCAGGTGGCCACGGATACCGACATCCCGTGGGGTCTGCTGACCCTGCCGGACGGGTCGGTGCTGTACAGCCGCCGCGACGCCCAGAACATCGTCCGGCTCGACCCGGCCACTGGTGCCAAGACCAACGTCGGCACCGTCCCCAACGTCTCCGGCACCAACGGCGAGGGCGGACTCATGGGGCTGGCGATCTCACCGTCCTTCGCCACCGACCACTGGCTCTACGTCATGCACACCTCCCCGACCGACAACCGGGTCGTCCGCTTCCAGGTCACCGGCTCAGGCGCGACCACGCAGCTCGCCACGGCCAGCGAGCAGGTGCTGCTCTCCGGCATCCTGCGCAACACGTTCCACAACGGAGGGCGGCTGCGCTTCGGCCCCGACGGCAAGCTCTACGCCAGCACCGGCGACGCGCAGAACGGCGACAACGCCCAGAACCTCGGCAGCCTCAACGGCAAGATCCTGCGGCTCAACCCGGACGGGTCGAAGCCGTCGGACAACCCCTTCGGCACCTACGTCTGGAGCTACGGGCACCGCAACCCGCAGGGCCTGGCCTTCGACTCGCAGGGCCGGCTCTGGGAGCAGGAGTTCGGCAACTCGGTCATGGACGAGACCAACCTCATCACCAAGGGCGGCAACTACGGCTGGCCGGCGTGTGAGGGGACCACCGGGACATGCGGCACGGCGGGCTACATCGCCCCCAAGCAGACCTACCCCACGTCGGAGGGCTCGTGCTCCGGCATCGCCATCGTGCGTGACGTCCTCTACGTCGCCTGCGAGCGTGGCGCCCGGATGTACCGCGAGGTCATCAGCGGGACGAGCCTCACCGGCGTACAGGCCTACTTCACGGGCACCTACGGGCGTCTGCGCACCGTGGAGCCGGCGCCCGACGGCGGTCTGTGGCTCACCACCTCGACCACCGGCGACAAGGACAGCATCGCCGACAACAGCAACGAGAAGATCCTCCACGTCACCCTCGGCTGAGGGACCCGACCGGGCGAGGGGTCGTCAGGCCAACAGGTCGAGGACGACGTCGAGCTCGGTGGCGTCGTACCAGGCGTATGCCGGTAGGCCCCCGTCCGCTCCCTGGGCCGGCTCGGCGACGTGGAAGGAGACCACGTGCCTGCGGGGTACGGCGGTCGAGACGCGGACGGCGGACACGGCACGGCCGGCGTCGAGCAGCTCGGTCACGGCGCTCTCGTCGACGTCGGCGGCCGCAAGGAGCCGCACCTCGCCCGCGGCCCCCGCTTCTCCTGAGGCGGCGGCGTCGGCATCGGTGAAGGCGAGGTACTCCAGCTCCTCCTCGTCGCTCGCGGGGTGGTCGCGGCGCAGGTCGTCGGTCACGGCGTATGCGGTGAAGGGAGCCGGCGCGAGGTCCCCTTGGGCCCCCAACCGGCGCAGCTCCTCGGCGGAGAGGGGTAGGTAGATGCGTCTCTGCACGGCGGTCACCCTTCCCTGGCGCGTTCGGCGGTCTCGGCGACGGCGTCCTCGGCCCGCTCGACCTCCCGGAGCTCGGCCCCGCCGCCGAGCTCGCTGAGATCGGGAGCGCCGGGGGCGGGACCCGGGTCGGCCAGCGCGTCGAGCGAGGTGCGCAACGAGGTCTCCATGACCCGCGGGCGCCGGCCGACGTCCATGAGGTTGCCGCCGATCGCCTCGAGGTCCTCGCGGCCCGGACCGATGATCGTCACGTCGGTGCCCTCGGTGTGCACGACCGCCAGCTCGCGCAGCGCCTTGGCGGTGACCCGGGCGCGCCACTGCCGCTCCAGCCGGGTGACCAGCTCCTTGGGGGCGTCGAGGTCGAACGAGGCCTGGGGCGCGAGGACGTAGACCTCGTCGAGCCCGAGCCCGGCCATGAGGTCGATGTTGGTGGACGACCACGTGCCGCCGTCGATGTAGCGGCGGTCGCCGATGGCCATGGGCTGGTACCACCCGGGGATGGCGCACGAGGCCATGACCGCCTCGGACGCCGTCGCACTCGGGGCGGCGGGGCGGCCGAACGCGACGCGTACCCCGAGGTCGTAGTCGAGGGCGACGACGGTGAGCCCGGCGCGCTCCACCCAGCCGTCGCCGACGACGTGGCGCACGAGGGCACCCACGCTGTCGAGCCGGCCGCGCCCCTCGGGCAGGAGCGCGGCGAGGACTGCCATCGGTGGCAGCTGGCGCAGCTCACGAATCCCTTTGCGCAACAACACCGGTGAGCCGAACCCGGCCTTCGGGGCGGGCGGGCGGTCACCACCCGTGCTGTCCTCGTAGTCCCACTCGAAGCCCGCCAGCCGGCCGTGGTCGACCGCTCCCTCCATCTGGTGCGTGCGCAGCTCGGCCACGCTGACCCCGGCGGCCAGAAGCGTGCCGACGACGGAGCCGGCCGAGGTGCCGACCAGCTGCTCGAACGAGCGCACATCCACGCCGAGGTGGTCCTCCAGAGCGGTGAGCGCGCCGACCATCCAGGCGGCGCCGAGCACTCCCCCGCCCCCGAGGACGAGGCCCCGGCGGGTCACGCGGACTCGCGTCCCTCGGTCAGCTCGGCGAGGGCGTCGACGATGCACTGCCCGATGACCTCGAGGTCGGGCATGGCGTTGCGGTCGCCGTTGAGGCCGTAGTAGACGCCGCCGTCGTAGGACGTCAGCCCGATGGCCAGGGCCTGGCCCTTGGCGAGGGGGATCACCGGGTAGGTCGAGAGCATCGCCGCATCCCCGGCATACAGCGTCGTCTGTGGCCCGGGGACGTTGGTGACGACGACGTTGAAGAGCCGCTTCGACATCGCGTTGCCGAGCCGGGCCCCCAGGGAGTGCAGCGTGGGCGGCGCGAACCCGGCGAGGCCGACCAGCCGCTCGGCGCTCATCGCCTGCCCGCCTTCCATCTGCTGGCGCATCGAGAACGCGATCTGGTGCAGCCGCATCGAGGCGCCGGGCTCGCCGACGGGCAGGTCGACGAAGCAGGCGGTGAGGCGGTGCGCGGCGGCCGACGACCCGGGACCCGAACCGGACTCGATGCTGACCGGCACCATCGCCCGGACGACCGAGCTGGGGTGGACGGGCTCGCCGCGCGTGAGCAGCCACGACCGGAACGCACCGGCGATCGTCGCGAGGACGACGTCGTTGATGCTCACGTCGTCGGCGTAGGCGCCGCGCGCCAGCCGCGAGCGCACCGTGCGGTAGTCGGAG
>JBDSYO010000138.1:0-8534 GCA_039925625.1 Lapillicoccus sp.
CCGACGCGTACACCCTGACCCGCAGGGACTCGCTCAGCGCCGACCTCACCTATTCGGCGGCCGGCGCCACCGTCGGCGTGCTGACGCTCGCTCAGGGCTGGGCCTATGCGCAGTACGTCGCAGCCACCGACCAGGACGTCCGGCTCATCCCTCCGTCGGGGGCCGGGTCGCCGACAGCCGTGCCCGGCGGGTACCGGATCGGCCCCTCCCTGCTCCTCGTCACGCCCGGCACCCTGTCGGGGTCCAGCCTGCACCTCGGCCGGGGCCAGGCCGCGTGGGTCGCGGGCGTCGCGCCCGGTGCCACCCCGGGTGACCTCGCCACCCTCGCGCGGGGCGCCACCACGCTGCGCGGCGGCACGACGGGGTATGCCGTGTCGGGCGGCCGGGCGATCACCACCTACGCCCTCGACACCGGCTCGGTGCCGACGGTCTTCGCCGCCATGCCGGCCCAGTCGGACGTCTCGGGGAGCCGCCTGGTCGCCGCATACCCGAGCATCAACGGACCCATGCCGGCCGTCACCGGCACGACGTTCACGACCTCGACGCCGGCGTACGACGTGCCCGTCGACCTCGACCTGTCCACGCTCTCGGCCGCTGATCGCAGCACGCTGACCGGCCTCGTGAGCGCTGACACGGCCCGGGTGGCGACCATCGACGCGACCGACTCCTACTACGCCGGCAAGCAGCTGACCCGCGCCGTGCAGGTCTACCGGCTGGCGCGGCAGCTCGGCCTCGCCAGTGCGGTGGCGTCGCTCAAGGCGGCCGTCGTCGCCAAGCTCGACCAGTGGTTCGACCCCGACGGGTGCGCGGCGCACAGCACGAGCTGCTTCGGCTACGACCGGGTGCTCAAGGGGATCGTCGGTGAGCAGCCCAGCTACGGCTCGGACACCGAGTTCAACGACCACCACTTCCACTACGGCTACCTGCTGTATGCCGCCGGGGCGATGGCCCTCGACGACCCGGCCCTGACGAGCCGGTGGCGCACCATGGCCGACACGGTGGCGGCCGACATCGCGGCGCCCCGCGCGACAGCGACGACGGTCGCGCGTCGGCACTTCGACGACTACGCCGGACACGGCTGGGCCAGCGGCGTCGCGCCGTTCGCCGACGGCAACAACCAGGAGTCGTCGAGCGAGGCCACCAACGCCTGGGTCGGCGTGACCCTCTGGGGGCGCGCCAGCGGCAACCCCGACCTCGCCACGCAGGGTCAGTGGATGTTCTCGCGCGAAGCCGCGTCGGCCGTCGCCTACTGGCTGAAGCCAGCGCCGGTCGCAGGGTTCACCTCACCCATGGCCTCCCTGGTCTGGGGCGGCAAGAAGGACTACGCCACGTGGTTCTCGGGGGAGCCGTCGGCCATCGTCGGGATCCAGGTGCTGCCGGCCGCGCCGGCCCAGCTGGCCTACCTACGCAGCGTGGGCCCCGCCCAGCTCGACGTCCTCGCCGACTCGGCCCTGGGCGCGGGCATCAGTGGCAAGCCGCTGGTCGACTGGTCGGTGGCGCTGACCTCCCTGGGCGACCGGGCCCGGGCGCAGGCGGCCTACGCGCAGCTGACCGACGGCGATATCGACAACGGCAACACCCGCTCGTACCTGTACGCCGTCCTGCACACGAGCGGGACCCTGCCCGCACCGACGGGCTCGACCAGCAGCACGACCACCAGCAGCCCGACGACCAGCAGCCCGGCCACCAGCAGCCCGGCCACGACGACGACGAGCCAGCCGGCCTCGACGTCGTCCACCACCGCGACGACCACACCGGCCACCACCACCGCGAGCCCGACGACCACCACCAGCCCGACCACCACCAGCCCGACGACTACGACGAGCACGACGACGGCGGCGGGAGGGGCCCTCGACGCCTTCTCCCTCGTGCCGGCCGGCGCGGCGACCTCGCTCGTCGCCCTGACCCTGGACGGCCCGCACACCTCACCGGGTGCGACCGGCGCGGCGGCCGGGTTCCGGCTCGACTTTGGCACCACCGCGGTCGCGGACGTCGTCCTCACCGTCTCTTCGGGCGCGGCGAGCGGGGTGTCCGGTCTCGTGCAGGTGCGGCTCGACAGCCCGACCAACCCCGTGCTCGCCGAGGCCGCGGTCGCCTCGACGGGTGGCTGGGACGTCACGCGGGCGGTGCCGGCGAACTCCGCCTCGCCGACCGGGGTGCACCAGGTCTACGTCACCTTCACGTCCGGCCAGCCGGCCGCCTACGCCGAGCTTTGGGGCGTGCAGTTCCGGCGCCGCTGAGCGTGGGTTCGTCAGGACCTGGCGCAGGATGGGGTGGTGACCCCCTCCCGGCCCGCGGCGACGACCCCGCGCGTCCTGGTCGGCGCCGCTCTGAGCCTGGTGCTCGTCGGTGCCTGCAGCCCCGCGGGTCCTAGCCCCAGCGCGGTGAGCGGGTATGCCGCCAGCCCGGTCACGACGGCGCCCACCGGCCCCACGCCGTCCTCGACCACCACGACAGCGACCCCGAGCCCTGACGCCACGGCCACACCGGCGCCCCCGTTCGTCGGCTCGGCGACGTGGGTGCGCGGCAGTGGTGGGCGCAGCTTGCACGTCGTGCCGACCGCCGCGGGCCGCGCGGCGCAGGGGGCCGGCGACGCGGCCGAAGCGTGGTCGGAGGTGCTCCGGCTCGCCCCCGACGCCGACCAGCCGGGCATGCGGGACCAGTTCGACTGCCACTGGACGTACGCCCGCCTCGTGGCCCCGGACAAGCCGTCGTGGAACCTCGAGCCGTGGCGACCCGTCGTCAGCGCCGACCAGCTGGTGCAGGCCCGATGCAATCCCGGAGGCCCGGAATCGGCCGACGGATGACGTCGTCCATCAGGTCAGGAGGCGAAGACGACGAGGTTGTCCTGGTAGCCGCCGGCCGACCGGTCATAAGGCCCGTCGCACGTGATGAGCCGCAGCGCCGGACCGGGCACCGGCCCGTAGGTCGCCTGGGTCGGGAAGTCCGTCTTGGCGAACTGCTGGAGCCCGTCGACCGTGAAGCGCACCTGTGACCCGTCTCGCCGCGTGACGACGACGGGATCGCCCACGGCGAGGTGACGCAGTGGGTAGAACACGGCCGGGCCGGTCGTGGAGTCGACGTGGCCCAGGATGACCGCGGGTCCCTGCTGACCCGGGGCCGGGCTCGTCGTCAGCCATCCGGCGTCCTGCGGGCGGGCCGGCACCTGCACGTGGCCGTCCGCGGCGAGCCCGAGGTCGACCAGAGGGGCGTCGACCCGGATCGTCGGCAGCGAGATCCGGACCGGGCGCAGGCCCTCGCTGACGGGGGCCGCCCTCCCGGCCGGCGCGGGAACGGGTCCCCCGGGACCGTCGACGCCCCCCTGCGGCGCCGTCGGTCCCGGGTGTTCGGTGGAGGGGGCGGTCGTCACCACGCCCCCGGTGGGGATGGAGCTGATGGAGTCGGGCGGTGAGGAGGGGCCGGCCTGACAGCCGCCGGTCAGGGCGAGGGTCGCGAGCAGGACGACGACCCGCGTGGAACCCGAGCGGCCCGTCACCTCCGACCGGTGCGCTCTGACCCCGGACCGGCCGCGCCTGTCCGGCGCTTACCGGACGCGAGCACCAGGGCGGACCCCGCCGCGGCGGCCAGCCCCCAGCCGGCGAGGGGCGGGAACCCGGCCTCGTCGTCTCCGGCCACGGCTGCGGCCATCGCTCCGCCCCCGGTCTGGGCGGCGCCTTGAGGCGCGGTCGTGGCGCCGGCGGCGTCCGTGACCACCTTGATGTTCACGGAGCCGTTGGCGGCGTCGAGGACGATGGCGGTGTAGACGCTGCCCGACATGAGGTCCACGGTCTGCACTGCGGTGGGCCCTCCACCGCTCGTGAGGTCGAGCGTCCAGCTCCCCGCGGGCACCGACGCATACCCCGTGGCCTGGCCGAGGATGGCTCCGGTGGTGAGGGTGGGGCCGTTCTGCGCGACGACCGAGACGGTCTGGGCGCTGCTGGCGGCCGGCAGGATGCGCACCCGCGCCGAGCTGGCAGCGGGCAGCGTGAGGTCGTCGTCGAGGACGACGAGGCGGGGGCTGTCGGCGGTGCCGACGACGGCGAGCGTCGTCGCCTTGCCGGCGACCACGGTGAACGCGCGCTGCAGCATGGGGGCGGTCTCCAGCGCGGCGCCCTGGGGGCGGACGAAGACGGTGTAGTCACCGGGGTCGACCTTCTGGTACGCCGTGACGTCGCCGTAGGACGCGGACGGAGACATGACCACGGAGGTGCTCGCGCCGGACGCCGGGACGAGGTCGATACGGGTGGCTCCCACGCCGGGCGTCAGGTGTCCGGCGCGTACCCACGCCTTGCCGGGGGGCGTGGCGTCATCCGCCTGTGCCGGCCCGGCGACCACGAGCAGAAGAGCTGCGAGGACAGCGGTGAGGGCGACCAGCCGGCCGACGAGAGGGAGCACGCGACGCGAGGGCATGACTAGGCCTTCGACACCGGCCCCGCCCCCGGATGGGCGATCCGGAGGGGATGTTTCAGCGGGCCAGCGTCAGCGCGCGGACGACAGCACCCGCTCCGGGGTCGACCAGGGCGATGTCGTACCGCCCGGTGGCGGGAACAGCCACCCGGCTCGTCTGCGGGCGGCCGGGCGCCGGGGTGAAGACGGGATAGGTGATCTGGGACCCGCCGACGGTGACGCGCAGCGCGTAGGACGTAGGCGTCGAACCAACGGGAGCCGTGACGACCACGTCGACGTTCGTTCCCGCGACGGCGCCGAACGCCATGGTGACGCCGACCGCGCCTTCGGGGGGCGGGGCCACCCGTTCGCCCGCCCGCGACACCAGGCCCACGGCGAGCGCCACGACCACCAGGGAGGCGCCCAGCCACGGGGCCGCGCGACCCGCAGACCGGAGCGCCGGCCCCCACCCGGGCGTCCACGAGGTACCCGTCAGGTCTCGCTCACCAGATCGCGGCGCGGAGCGGCTGAGCAGGCTGACGAGCAGCACCACAAGGGCGCCCGTAGCGAGCCCGAGGGCCCAGCCTTGCGTCCCGAAACCTGCGCCGACGCGGTCCAGCACCAGGCCGACGAGCACGACCCCGGCCAGGAGGCTCCCGCCGCTGACCGTGAGCGCATCGCCCACGCCGCGACCCCGCCAGGACACCAGGCGTTCCACCACCAGGGCGGCGCTGACCAGGACGCCGACCCGCAGGACGAGGTCCGGGGCTCCGAACCCGGCGGCCACCACCACGACGAGCGCCACGGCGACCCGCCACAGCAGGTCAGGACGGGTGCCATCGCGCCGGGGCGCGACGTCAGCGTGGCGCATCGAAGCCCTCCAGGGCGTAGACGATCACGGCGCCGTTGTCGTAGACCGTGCTGACGACGGGGCTCTGCGCGACGATGCGCAGGGTGTCGGGGCTGGGACCCGAGGGGTTGCGGCGGTCGGCGACGACGTACTGGACCCCGTTCTCCGCCAACGCCTGCTGCAGCACGATCGAGTCGCTCAGCAAGGTGGTCACGGGCGTCTGGCGGCCGACCAGCGTGAGCAGCAGCCCTCCGGTCGGGTCGGCGTAGACCCGGCGGTCGGCGGGAAGGGTGGCCGCGAGCCAGCGCACCGCAGCCACGGTGTCGGGGTCGTAGCCCCGCGCCCCGGCGACGACCGTGGTCTGGCCGGCGGGGAGGTTGGCGACGGGCACCCCGACGGCTCCGCCCAGACCGACGAGACCGACGGCGAGGCCGAGGGCCACGGCCCGTGCCGGGACAGGTGGTCGTTGCCAGAACCACCAGGCGGTCACGAAGGCGGCGCCCACGAGCACCAGCCCCCCGCCCCATGCGGAGGCCGTGGCGGCCGCGTCGACCCCCACCGTCCCGGCGAGCAGCATCGACAGGAGGCCGCCGAGGGCGAGCAGGACCGCCGCCGACACCCGGGTGGCGACGAAGAACCGCGACCGCCGCAGCCCCAGTGCGACCCCGACCACCACGACGACGGGCGCCGCGACGAGCAGGACGACCGCCCAGCCCGGGGCGACGCCCGCGACGTCGAGCCAGGTGGGCGTCGTGCCGGAAAGGGGTCGGTCGCGGACGGCAGCGCCGTCGGTGACCGTGCTGGCGTGGACGGCGACGACCGCCACGGCAAGCGCCGCGAGGGCGGTGGCCGTGGCGAGGGCCGGCACCGACGATGTCGCAGCGGGGCGGAGCAGCGCGTCGAGGAGCAGCCACACAACGAGGCCCACGGCGGCGACGACGGCGGTGCGCTGGTCGGTCCACGCCACAGCCACGAGCGCGAGGACCGCCGGACCGGCCGAGACCCGCGAGCGACGACGGCGGGTGACGAGCAGGTACGCGGCCAGCACCGCCAGCGCCGTGGCCAGGCGGCCGGGCGACCACAGGTCCCCGGCGACGAGGAGCGAGGGGCTCGCGGCATACAGCACGGCGGCCAGCGCGCCGATCCGAGCCGACCGCGTGAGGTGGCGCCCGAGGAGCAGGAGCACTCCGGCGAGGACGGTCTGGACGAGCACGACCAGCACCGCTGCGCTCGCGAAGGTGGAGAGGCCGGTGAGGGCCCGCACCGCCGTTGTGGCGAGGGCCAGCCCAGGGAGGGCGGCCAGGTCAGGGGTGATGCCGCCCGTCCCGAACAGGTGCTCGGACTGTACGAGCTCACGCACCGTGAGCACCCGGGCCACGTCGTCGTCACGCACGAAGACGGTCGGCCGCACAAGCAGCTGGGCGGTGGTCAGCAGCGCGGCCATCGCCACCGCCAGCACGGCCGGGGTGTGCGGGCGGGCGCGCGGAAGGGCGATACCGACGGCGGCCGGCACGACGACGAGCAGGATCCCGAGGACGTAGGCCGGGTGCCAGGTCGGGGGGTCGGTGGTCGCCGCGTCCGGCCGGGTGGCCGTGGCGGCCAGCGCGACGAGGAGCAGACCCGTGGACATGAGCAGCACGGCCGGCCAGGGCCCGAACGACCGGGCCACGGCGATCAGGCGGCTCATGCTCATGCCACCCTCCGTCCGCGGCACGCCAGACGGCCGGGCGGCGACCTGGGGTTCGGCGCGAGGCCCCGAGTGGATGCCGCGCGCGCGCATCCTGCTAGCGCTTGCTGCGCCAGGCCCGCTCGAAGGGCAGCCGCCAGGCGTGTGGCGCGACGAGCTGGTGGATGGCGTTGGGACCCCAGCTGCCCGGCGGGTAGGGCTTCACCGGCGGTGGGTCGTCGAGCAGCGGCTGCGAGCGCTCCCACAGCGACTCGATGCCGTCGGCCGTGTTGAACAGGGTGTGGTCGCCGCGCATCGTGTCGAGGATCAGCCGCTCGTACGCCTCCAGGACGTCGCCGTAGTGCTCGCCCTCCTGCGTGGCGAACTGCATCGACAGCTTGTCCATCTTCATGCCCGGCCCAGGGCGCTTGCCGTAGAACGACAGCGAGACCTTCGAGTCCTCGGACAGGTCGAACGTCAGGTGGTCCGGACCCTGCTTCCCGACCCCCGAGTCCGACGGGAACATCGACTTGGGCGCCTCCTTGAAGGCGATCGAGATGATGCGCTGGCCCTCGGCCATCCGCTTGCCCGTACGCAGGTAGAACGGGACGCCCGCCCAGCGCCAGTTGTCGATGCCGCACTTGAGGGCGATGAAGGTCTCCGTGTCGCTGTCGCGCGCGACCCCTTCCTCGGCGGTGTATCCGGAGTACTGACCGCGCACGACGTCGGTCGGCATGATCGGCATGAGCGAGCGGAAGACCTTGTTCTTCTCCTCGCTGATCGCCCGGGGCTCCAGGGCGGTCGGCGGCTCCATGGCGACGAAGGCGAGCACCTGCAGTAGGTGCGTGACGACCATGTCCTTGAAGGCGCCGGTCTGCTCGTAGAACGAGGCGCGGCGGTCGAGCCCGAGGGTCTCGGGGATGTCGATCTGCACGTGGTCGATGAAGTCGCGCTTCCAGATGGGCTCGAACAGCCCGTTGGCGAAGCGGAAGGCCAGGATGTTCTGGGCCGCCTCCTTGCCGAGGAAGTGGTCGATGCGGAAGATCTGGCTCTCGTGGAACGTCTCGTGGACCGTGTCGTTGAGGATGATCGCGCTCTCGAGGTCCGTGCCGAACGGCTTCTCCATGATGACGCGCGAGCGGTCGACGAGCTGGGCGTCGCGCAGCGTCCCGATGACGACCGGAGCCGCGACGGGCGGCACGCTGAGGTAGTGGATGCGGCGGACCCGCTCACCCAGCTCGCGCTCGGCGGCCTCGACCTTGACCCGCAGCCCCTCCGCGCCCGCCGACGTGGGCACGTAGTGCAGCCGGGCGGCGAAGGTGTCCCACTCCGCCGCGGTCAGCGGATGCGTCGAGAACTCCTCGACGGCCTGCTTGGCGAAGGCGCGGAACGACTCGTCGTCCATGTCCTCCAGCGAGGTCCCGACGACCTGGATGTCGGGGGTCAGTGCGGAGTTGACGAGGTGGGCCATCCCCGGGAGGAGCTTGCGGCGGGACAGGTCACCGGCCGCCCCGAACAGGACGATGACGTGGGGCTCCAGCCGTTCCGGGCCGCCACGCCGCGGACGCGACGATGGTGAGGGGTACGCGATCGTCTGCGGGGCGAGGGCGGTCACGCCCTGATCTTGGCACC
>JBDSYO010000139.1:0-6869 GCA_039925625.1 Lapillicoccus sp.
CGAGTTCCGCGGGCGGTCGCGGTCGCTGCCCCACCGGTGATGTCACATCTCGCGGGGTGGGGGTGTCTTCCTGACGACGGGACACCCCCACCACCACCAAGGAGATCGACATGACCGAGACCGCCCGCATCCCCCTTCGCGACAGCGGAAGCCTCGTAACGGCGATGAACTGGTACACCCGGCGGGCCTACGGCGCGGTCATGGAGCCGGCGCTCGCCATGGCGCACAACCGCAAGGTGCTCATGACGACGATGCGGGGCGAGATGCGCGTACAGAAGTGGGACGCCGCCGACGACGCCCTCAAGGACCTCGCGAGCCTGGCCGCCGCCGGCACGGTGGACTGCTCCTGGTGCATGGACTTCGGCTACTGGGTCTCGCACGGCAAGGGCCTCGACCCGGCCAAGCTCGAGGCCGTGGCGTCGTGGCGCACCAGCGACGCGTTCAGTGAGGTGGAGCGGCGGGTCGTCGAGTACGCCGAGGCGATGTCGACCACGCCCCTGACCGTCACCGACGCGATGGTGGCGGGGCTGCGCGAGCTGCTGAGCGACGCGGCGATCGTCGAGATCACCGCCGTCGTCGCTCTGGAGAACCAGCGGGCGCGCTTCAACACCGCTCTGGGCATGGCCAGCCAGGGGTTCAAGGCGCAGTGCGACCTCCGGCCCGCCCGTGCCTGACGAGGCGGACGAGGCGGACGACGAGCTCGCGGCGCAGTTCGAGGCGCTGCGACCGCAGCTCGTCGGGGCGGCATACCGGGTGCTCGGCACGGTCGCCGACGCCGAGGACGCGGTGCAGGAGACCTGGCTGCGCTGGGCCGCGGCCGACCGGAGCGGGGTCCGCGACGTGCGCGCCTACCTGCTGACCGTCGCCACCCGCCAGGCGCTCAACCGCGTGCGCCAGCAACAGTCGCGGCGCGAGGCGTACGTCGGGCCGTGGCTGCCCGAGCCGGTGGCCACCGAGCGCGGGCCCGCCGACAGCGTGGAGCTGGCCGACTCGGTGTCGATGGCGATGCTTGTGGTGCTCGAGTCGCTCACGCCGTTGGAGCGGGTGGCGTTCGTGCTGCACGACGTGTTCGGCCTCGGCTTCGCCGAGGTGGCGATGACGCTGGACCGCTCCGAGTCCGCCGTGCGCCAGCTGGCCAACCGCGCTCGCGGGCACGTCCACTCCCGGCGTCCGACGGTCGTGGACCGGCGGCGCCACGATGCCGTGCTCGACGCGTTCACCCGGCACCTGTTGTCCGGTGACATGCAGAGCTTCATGGCCCTGCTCGCCCCCGACGTCGTGCTCGTCACCGATGGCGGCGGCGTGAAACGGGCCGCCCTGCGACCGATCCACGGACCCGAGAAGGTCGTCCGCTGGCTGGTCGGCGTGCTCTCCCGGCCCGATAACGCGGAGGAGCCTCGCGTGGAGGTCACCCGGCTCAACGACGAGACGGCGGTGCTGCTGTATGCCGGTGACGAGCTCGACACCGTGGCGTTCTGCACCGTGGAGGACCGTGGGATCACGGCCATGTACTTCGTGCGTAACCCGCTGAAGCTCGGCCGGGTCACCGGGTCGCAGACCGGCGTCCGGTGACCGCAGGCGACGTCAGGTGACGTCGCGCACACCCTCGTCGCTCAGCTCGTCGGGCTCGATGACCAGGGGGTTGAGCACCCGGTGGAGGAACGACTTGGTGCGGGCCTCCTTGGGGTCGCCGATGACCTCGGCGGGCGGGCCCTGCTCGACGATGTAGCCGCCGTCCATGAAGACGACGCGGTCGGCCACCTCGCGCGCGAAGGCCATCTCGTGGGTGACGATCATCATCGTCATGCCCTCGGCCGCGAGCGACTTCATCACGGCCAGGACCTCGCCCACGAGCTCGGGGTCGAGCGCGGAGGTGGGCTCGTCGAAGAGCATGAGCTCGGGGTCCATCGACAGGGACCGGGCGATGGCGACCCGCTGCTGCTGCCCGCCGGAGAGCTGCGCGGGGAACGCGTCCTCCTTGTGGGTCATGCCGACGCGCTCGAGGTTGTGGCGGGCGACCTTGTCGGCCTCGGTCCTGCTGCGGCGCAGCACCTTGGTCTGGGCGATGGTCAGGTTCTGGAGAACCGTCAGGTGCGGGAAGAGGTTGAAGCTCTGGAACACCATGCCGATCCGGCGGCGCACGCGGTCGAGGTCGACGTCGGGGTCGGTCATCTCGTCGGCACCCACGAACACCGTGCCGGAGGTGGGGGTCTCGAGCATGTCGACGCAGCGCAGGAGGGTCGACTTCCCCGAGCCCGAGGGGCCGATGACGCAGACCACCTCGCCGGTGGCCACCTCGAGGCTGATGTCCTTCAGCACCTCGTTGGAGCCGAACGACTTCGAGAGGTTGCGCACCGAGATCGCCGGAGCGTCGTCGACTGTGCGCGGGGTCTGCGTCACGCCGGTCACCGCGCCTTCGCGAAGCGCCGCTCGAGCACCCGGACGAGGCTCGACAGCGGCAACGTGATGATGAGATAGGCGATGGCCCCCACGATGAGCGGGGTGGGGTTGACCTTGCTGTTGAGGAAGTTCTGGCTGAACTTCGTGATCTCGTACTCCGCGAAGGTGACGCCGAGCACGTAGACGAGCGACGAGTCCTTGATGAGCAGGATGATCTCGTTGGTCAACGGCGGGATGATGATCCTGAACGCTTGCGGCAGAACGATGTTGACCATGGTCTTGGCCGGGCCCATCCCCAGGGTCCTCGCCGCCTCGACCTGCCCCCGCGGCACGGCCTGGATGCCGGCGCGGATCGTCTCGGCCATGTAGGCGGCTGCCGTGAGGCCCAGGCCGACCATGACCTTGCCGTAGATGTCACCGGGGAACTGGAAGCCCGGGAACGCGTTGGGGATGCCGTAGGCGACCATGAAGAGCACGACGAGCGCGGGCAGCCCCCGGAACAGCTCGACGTAGGCGTTGGCGAACCACCGGTAGGGGCCGATCGACGACAGCTTCATCATGGCGATGAGCAGGCCCACCACCAGGCCGAAGACGAAGGCCAACGCCGTGTAGATCAGCGTGTTCTTCATGGCGCTGAGGATGATGTTGGGCCACATCACCGCGAAGATGTCGCTGCGCAGGAAGGCGCTGCTGAAGAGCGCCCAGTCGGTCTTGAGCACCAGGAAGAGGACCACGAGGATCCCCACCGCATACTGCCCGCTCCGGGTCAACCGCGCTCGCTGGCGCCGGCTGAGTCCCGAGCGGGGGGGTGCGGGTGCAGCCGTCTCGGTGGTCATGGGCGCCCTTTCGCGGACGGCTGAGGAGGGGTCCCGAGGGGGGCGACCGGCTACTTCGGCGGGGCCTGGCCGATCCACTTCGTGTAGAGCGCGGCGTAGGAACCGTCGGCCTTGGACGAGGTGATGATGCCGTCGACGACGCTCGCGAGCGCGGAGTTGCCGAGCTTCATGCCGAAGCCGTACTGCTCACCGGTGTCGAACTGCGTCGCGACCTTGGTGGCGCCCTTGTTCTCCTTGATGGCCTCGGACCAGACCGGCAGGTCGTTGATCGCGCCGTCGACCTGGCCGGTCGTCAGGGCCTGGGTCTCGGTGGCGAGGTCCTGGAACTCGACGATCTCGAAGCCGCCCTCGGCCTTCTTGGAGTTCGCGTAGTCCAGGCCCGTGGTCGACGACTGCGCGCCGAGCTTCTTGCCCTTGAGGTCGGCGAGCGTCTTCACGCTGGAGTCGGCCTTGACGAGCAGGGCCTGGGTGGCGTCGAAGTACGGCTTGGAGAAGAGGATCGCCTTCTTGCGCTCGTCGGTGATCGTCATGCCGGCAGCGGCGATGTCGCACTTGCCCGTGGACAGGTCCTGGCCCGACTTGATGCCCTCGAAGGGGGTGTCGACGACGGCCTGGGTGACGCCGAGCTTCTTGGCGACGAGGTCCATCATGTCGACGTCGAACCCCACGGTCTTGCCGGAGTCGTCGTTGGACTGGAAGGGCGCATACGGCAGGTGGGTGCACACCGTGAGCTTGCCTGCGCTGATGAGGGTGACCCCGGACCCACCGGCCGAGGCCGTCGAGCCGGAGCCGCCGGCCGCTCCACCGGATCCCGTGGTGGTGGCCGGGCCGGAGCTGCAGGCGGCCAGGGCCAAGGCCGCGAGGGCGGTGACGGCGACGATCGGGCGGGGGGCGACGCGAGAGATCACGAGAGACCGTTCTCCTGGTTCGGGGCCGGCAGGAACGCGGCGCTCAAGCGGGAATCATGACACGGGGACGGCTCGGGACGCACCGCGGCAGGTCGCGACGTCATAACATCGCGACGTGGCCACGGGCGACGACACGAGGTTCGACGACCTGCGCACCTGGAGCGTCGACCGGCTCCGGTCGCAGCAGACGGCCCGGTTGCGCGAGACGGTGCAGGCCGCGTATGCCGCCGTGCCCCACTACCGGGCGGCCTTCGACGCGGCGGGGCTGCACCCCTCCGACGTGCGCACGCTCGAGGACCTGCGGCGAGTCCCGTTCACGACCAAGGAGGACCTGAGGCAGGGCTACCCGTTCGGGATGTTCGCGGTGCCGCGCTCGGAGGTGGTGCGCATCCACGCCAGCAGTGGCACGACCGGCCGGCCGACGGTCGTCGGCTACACGCGCGGCGACCTCGACGTCTGGTCGGAGGTCATGGCCCGCTCGATCCACGCGGCGGGTGGACGGCCCGGCGACATCGTGCATATCGCCTACGGGTACGGGCTGTTCACCGGCGGGTTGGGCGCCCACTACGGCGCGGAGCGGCTGGGCTGCACGGTGGTGCCGGTGTCGGGCGGCATGACCGAGCGGCAGGTGCAGCTGATCCGCGACTTCGAGCCGCGGGTCATCATGGTGACGCCCAGCTACTTCCTCAGCATCCTCGACGAGATGGAGCACCAAGGCCTCGACCCGAAGCAGTCGTCGCTGCGTGTAGGCATCTTCGGGGCGGAGCCGTGGACCGAGGCGATGCGGCAGGAGGTCGAGCAGCGCACGGCCATGGACGCGGTGGACATCTACGGGCTGTCGGAGGTGATCGGCCCGGGCGTCGCGCAGGAGGCTGCCTCGACCAAGGACGGCCTGCACGTCTGGGAGGACCACTTCTACCCCGAGGTCGTCGACCCCCTCACGGGCGAGCCGGTCGTCGACGGCGAGCGCGGTGAGCTGGTCCTCACCAGCCTCACCAAGCAGGCCATGCCGGTGCTGCGCTACCGCACCCGTGACCTGACCCGGCTGCTGCCGGGGACGGCATACCCGGCGTTCCGGCGGATCAAGAAGATCACCGGGCGCTCCGACGACCTGATGATCGTGAGGGGCGTCAACGTCTTCCCGACGCAGGTGGAGGAGCTGGTGCTCGCCGAGCCGGCGCTCGCGCCCTACTTCCAGTGCGTGCTGCGCCGGCCCGACCGGCTCGACGAGCTGACCGTGGTGGTCGAGACCCACGTCGAGACGGCCGAGGCCGACCGGGACGCGCTGGGCGCCCGGCTCGTGGCCCGGGTCAAGGACCGGATCGGCACGACCTGCCGCGTCGAGGTGAGCGGGCCGGGCGGGATCGAGCGGTCGGTCGGCAAGGCCCGGCGGGTCGTCGACCAGCGGCGTCTCTGAGCCGTCGGCGAGCTCAGACGGTGCAGGCCGGCGCCGAGGCGTAGGCGGAGGCGGCGGCCTTGTAGGGCGTCAGGTGGACCGGGGCCTCGGAGTACCGCTTGATCCAGTTGGCCTGCGCCTGAGCACCGACGACGTGGCCGTCGGCGTGGTCGGCCATCTCCGACAGGTGGGTGCCCCAGTCGCCCATGACCTGGGAGCCGATGCCGACGACGGTGTCGAGCGCCTGCTCGCGGGTGGCGCAGGCCTGCATCTTGGCCGTGAGGTCGGCCGTGGCCGTCTGCTGCGGTGGGGTGGTCGGGCAGGCGGGCGCGCTGGCGTACGCCGCGGTGGCGGCCTGGAACGCGGCGATGTCGGCGGGTCCGGCGGCCCGCGTGGGTCCCCAGGTGTTCGTCTTGACGTCGATGAGCGTGCGGGCCCCGGACTCGAGCTCGCTCTCCCCCTGCACGTGGTCGCTCCAGTGGCCCGCCCCGGTCGCGATGGAGTCAACGAGTCCCTTGGCGGCGGCCTGACGGGCGAGGCAGGACTGGAGCGCGGCCCGCGCGGCGACATCGGCGGCGGAGGTCGTCGGGGTCGTCGGGGTCGCCGAGGTGGTGGTGGAGGTCGGCGACGAGGTCGTGCTCGACGAGGAGATCGTGGGGGGTGCCGACGTCGTGGTCACGATGCCGAGCGGGGCGGATGCCGCAGCGGTCGACCCGGCCGACCCACCGAGGAGCCGGACGAACACGAAGGCGACGACGGCGATGGCCACGACCGCCGCGGTCGCGACGAGAAGCGGCATGGCGGATCGCCGCTCCGCGCTGTGCTTGCCCACGACAGCCACCCTTTCACGACAGCAGGGGTGACGGAGGCGATTCACGGGCACCAGGTTGGTTCGGTCATTCGCCACCACCCCTACGGTGGCTGTATGCGGGTTCTCGTCAGTGGCGGTGCGGGGTACATCGGTTCGCACACCGTGGTGCATCTGGTGGCGGCCGGGCACGACGTCGTGGTCGTCGACAGCTTCAGCAACTCCAAGCCCGCGGTCATGGGCCGACTGGACGCACTCACGGGCCTTCACATCCCTGTGCATGCGTTCGACCTCACCGACCCCGACAAGACCGAGCGGCTGTTCGCGGCGGAACCGGTCGACGCCGTCATCCACTTCGCCGGGCTCAAGGCGGTGGGCGAGAGCGTCGAACGGCCGCTCGACTACTACGAGAACAACCTCGTCTCGACCTTCTCCCTGCTGCGCGCGATGCGCCGGCACGGTTGCTCGACCCTGGTCTTCTCCTCGTCGGCGACGGTCTACGGCGACCGGGCGCCCTTGCC
>JBDSYO010000140.1:0-10110 GCA_039925625.1 Lapillicoccus sp.
CCGTCGACGAGCCGGTAGTACGACTCGTTGTCGATGCCCCGGAACGCCAGCGTCGGGCCCTTGTGGTTGCCCTCGGCGGTGTGGTTGTAGACGACGTCGAGGATGACCTCGATGTCGGCCTCGTGCAACGCCTTGACCATGCTCTTGAACTCGGCGACCTGCTGGCCCCGGGTGCCGTACGCCGCATACCCGTTGTGTGGGGCGAAGAAGCCGATGGTGTTGTAGCCCCAGTAGTTGCGCAGGCCGCGGTCGAGGAGCGTGAAGTCCTGTACGAACTGGTGCACCGGCATCAGCTCGATGGCCGTGATCCCGAGGGTGTGCAGGTGCTCGATGGTGGCGGGGTGGGCGATACCGGCGTAGGTGCCGCGCAGCTCCTCCGGCACGTCGTCGAGCTGCCGGGTCAGACCCTTGACGTGGGCCTCGTAGATGACCGTCTCGTGGTACTCGTGCCTCGGTGAACGGTCCTGGCCCCAGTCGAAGAACGGGTTGATGACCACCGAGGTCAGGGTCTGCCCGAGGCTGTCGTCGGTGTTGGTCTGGTCGTCGAGACCACCCTCGGGGTCGTCGAAGTTGTACGAGAAGAGCGACGGGTGGCCCTTCATCTCGCCGTCGACCGCCTTGGCGTAGGGGTCGAGGAGCAGCTTGGCGGGGTTGCAGCGCGGGCCGCTGGCCGGGTCGTATGGCCCGTGCACGCGGTAGCCGTAGCGCTGGCCCGGCTGGACACCGGGGAGGAAGCCGTGCCAGACGAAGCCGTCGACCTCGGGGAGGTCGATGAAGGTCTCTTTGCCCCGCTCGCCGATGAGGCAGAGCTGGATGCGCTCGGCGACCTCGGAGAAGATCGCGAAGTTGACGCCCGTGCCGTCATACGTGGCGCCGAGCGGGTAGGGCCTGCCGGGCCAGATTTCCATGTGTGCCTCTCAACGTCGGTCCGAGGCGAGCAGCGCCGCGGATCAGGCCGACGTCGCTGGCGAGCCGGACCCATCCTAGGCAGCCGCCCACCCCTTCGGCGCATCGTGCACGCGCGCAGGTCGGCGTGGAGGGCCGGAGCCGGGCTCTGGCTCAGGCGAGTGCGGCGACGACCTGGTCGGCGGCGGCGTAGGGGTCGGTGCGCCCGTCGACGACGTCAGCCGCGAGGCGGTCGACGCTGTCGCCGTGCCGCAGGCTCCCCATCCGCGACCGTAGCGCGGCCATCGCGATCGCCTCGATCTCCTTCTCCGCCCGCACAACCCGTCGCGCCCGCAGGCTCCCGGTGTCGGTCAGCCAGGCCACGTGCTTGTCGACCGCCCCCATCAGCTCGTCGACCCCCTCGGACCGGGACGCCACGGTCTTGACCACCGGGGGCCGCCACAACCCGGGCTCCGTGCGGTCGCCGAGCGAGATCATGTGCCGAAGGTCACGCACGGTGGCGTCGGCGCCCTCGCGGTCGGCCTTGTTGACGACGAACACGTCGCCGATCTCGAGGATGCCGGCCTTGGCGGCCTGGATGCCGTCGCCCATCCCCGGCGCGAGCAGGACGAGGGTCGTGTCGGCCAGTCCGGCCACCTCGACCTCCGACTGCCCGACGCCGACGGTCTCGACGAGCACGACGTCGCAGCCGGCCGCGTCGAGCACCCGCAGGGCCTGCGGGGTCGTCCACGACAGGCCCCCCAGGTGGCCGCGGGAGGCCATCGACCGGATGTAGACCTCCGGGTCGAGGACGTGGTCCTGCATCCGGATCCGGTCGCCGAGCAGGGCCCCGCCGGAGAAGGGCGAGGACGGGTCGACGGCGAGGATGCCGACGCGGCTCCCCCGCTTGCGGTAGGCCGCGACGACGGCGTTGGTCGTCGTCGACTTCCCCACTCCCGGGCTTCCGGTCACCCCGATGACGTGGGCGTGGCCGGTGTGAGGTGCGAGGTCGGCCATGACCTCGCGCAGGGCGGGGTGGGCGTCCTCGACGAGCGAGATGAGGCGGGCCACCGCCCGGGGCGAGCCCGCCCGCGCCGACCGGACGAGCGCCGGAACGTCCACCGGACGGACCGTGCGTGCGGGGCCGACGGGGCGTGGGGGGGCTGAGGACATGACGGAACGGCGTGGAGGGTGGACGAGGTCGGCGGTCAGGAGGCCGCGGGCACGCGCAGGACGAGGGCGTCGCCCTGGCCGCCTCCACCGCAGAGGGCGGCCGCGCCGACCCCGCCGCCCCGGCGCTTCAGCTCGAGGGCGAGGTGCAGCACGAGGCGGGCCCCGGACATCCCGATGGGATGGCCGGTGGCGATGGCGCCGCCGTTGACGTTGACCTTCTCGGGGTCGATGCCGAGCAGCTTGGTGGAGGCCAGGCCGACGGCCGCGAACGCCTCGTTGATCTCGACGAGGTCCAGGTCGCCCGCGTCGATCCCCTCCCGGCGGCAGGCCTTGACGATGGCGTTGGCGGGCTGCGCCTGCAGGGTGGAGTCGGGGCCGGCGACGACGCCGTGGGCGCCGATCTCGGCCAGCCAGGGCAGTCCGAGCTCCTCGGCCTTGGACCGCTTCATGACGACGACGGCGGCCGCCCCGTCGGAGATCGGCGACGCCGTCCCGGCGGTGATCGTGCCGTCCTTGCTGAAGGCCGGTCGCAACCGGGCCAGCACCTCCACCGACGTGTCGCCGCGTACGCCTTCGTCGGCCTTGTACTCCAGCGGCTCGCCCTTGCGCTGGGGCACGGAGACGGCGACGACCTCGTCGTCGAAGACGCCGTCCTTCCACGCCTTGGCCGCCAGCTCGTGCGAGCGCGCGGCGAAGGCGTCCTGCTCCTCCCGGCTGAACCGGAGGTCACCCGCGTTGGCCTGCTCGGTGAGGGCGCCCATCGGCTGGTCGGTGAACGCGTCCCACAGGCCGTCGTGGGCCATGTGGTCGCGCATCCTCACGTCGCCGTACTTGTAGCCCTCGCGGGACTTCTCCAGCAGGTGCGGCGCGTTGGTCATCGACTCCTGCCCACCCGCGACGACGATCTCGAACTCACCCGCGCGGATCAGCTGGTCGGCGAGCGCGATCGCGTCGAGACCGGACAGGCATACCTTGTTGATCGTCATGGACGGCACGTCCAGGGGGATGCCCGCGTTGACCGCGGCCTGGCGGGCCGGCATCTGCCCGGCCCCGGCCTGGAGCACCTGGCCCATGATCACGTAGTCGACCTGGTCGGGGCGCACGCCGGCCTTGTCGAGGGCGCCCTTGATGGCGAAGCCGCCGAGGTCGGTCGCGGAGAAGTCCTTCAGCGAGCCGAGGAGCCGGCCCATCCCGGTGCGGGCCCCCGCGACGATGACCGTGGGGTCGGGCTGCGCGGGCGACATGGGCTGGTCGCTCAGGGCGGACGGCGTGGTCATCGGGGGCCTCCTGCGCTCCGTCGAGGAGCGGGTCTACGGCATCGGGGACGCTCTCCACCATAGTCGTGGTGACCGACGGCCCCTGGTCACGCCGGGTATCAGGGAGGACGCTGGAGTCCTCCTCCCGCCATCGGGGCGTCACCACCGGAGGTCGTCATGCCGTATGTCCCTGGGTTCCTGCCCAGCCACTCCGCGCCCCTCTTCCACAACGGGCCCTGGCCGGCGGGGCTCGACCTCAAGCTGTCCCTGGCCGGGCTGCCGGCCGCGTCGGTCGACGTGACCCAGATGGGGCTCTGCGGGGGGATGTCCTTCCTCGCGCGCGACATCCACGAGGCCGGCACACCCCAGCTGCGGTCGACGGACTCGCGCGGCATCCCCGTCCCGGTCGGACGGCACATCCTGCGCCGGCTCCTCGACAGCTTCCGCGGGCCCGGGGTCATCCCCTACTGGCTGCACGCGACCCAGGAGCTCGACCACAGCACGTGGTTCTGGGGGCAGGGCCTGTTCGCCGAGACGGTCGAGGCCGCCCGCCAGGTGATGCGCTACGTCGACGCCGGGGGGCTCGTGCCGATCGGTGTCGTCCTGGCCCAGAGCCCGTGGCCGTGGGACGTGTTCCAGAACCACGTCGAGCTCGTCTACGGGTACGACCTCGTCGGCACCCGCCTCACCCTGCACGTCTACGACTCGAACGCCGAGGGCAGCGACCACGTCGTCATCGAGCTCGACATCGGGTCCAGCGCCCCGGTCCAGCCGGTGACGACGAACGGGACGGCCATCGTCGGTCAGGCGGGGCGCATCCGCGGGTTCTTCGTCCTGCCCTACACCCGCCAGGACCCGTCGCCCGCCTACCTCGACGACGGCCGGGTCAGTATCGCCGGCACGCAGGGTGGCGCCGACGGGACGGACGTCGTGGTCGCGCTGACCGTCGACAACGCCGGGTCCACGACGTTCGACCCGGCCGCGGGCTACCGGATCGGGGTCCCGCCCGGCGCCCCGGGCTGGACGCCCGACCGGTTCGATCTCGACGCGCCCCTCGACCCGGGTCGGACGGCGACGCAGGTCGTCACGCTCCGGGCGCCCGCCGCCCGAGCGGCCCCGCTGCAGCTCCAGCTGGTCCGCGACCGGGGGAACGGCGAGCCCGTGGCGTGGTTCGGCCGTCCGTCCGACCCCACGGAGGTCGCGGCGGGCGTCGCGGCCGGCTGAGCCCGCCGCCCGCCAGTCGCCCACCCGCCCTGGGCCTACGCTCGGCCCCATGTCGGACTTCCCGCACCTGTTCACCGCCATCGACCACGTGGGCGTGGCGGTGCTGGACCTCGACGTGGCCGTGGCGTTCTACGAGCGCACCTTCGGTATGCGGCTGGTGCACGAGGAGGTCAACGAGGAGCAGGGCGTGCGCGAGGCGATGATGGCGGTGGGCGACTCGGGGTCGTGCGTGCAGCTGCTGGCACCGCTCACGCCGGAGTCGACCATCGCCCGCTTCCTCGAGCGCAGCGGTCCCGGGGTGCAGCAGGTGGCCTACCGGGTGGAGGACGTCGAGGAGGCGAGCACCCTGCTTCGCCAGCGCGGGATGCGCCTGCTCTACGACGCGCCCCGCCGGGGCACCGCGGGCAGCCGCGTCAACTTCGTGCACCCCAAGGACGCCGGCGGGGTGCTCGTCGAGCTGGTGCAGGCCGCGAGCGACCACGCGACGACGGCGCACGGCTGAGGGAAGGACCCGCCTACCTCAGACGGATCTGAGGTAGGCGGCGCCCTGCGTACGGCGTTCTCCCGATGTGGAGGCCTACCTCACCCGCGCACTCTCGGTGAGTCGGATCGGACGGGTCCGGCACCCACCGAAGGAGTCCACCATGTTCCCCATCACCACCGACATCGTCAGCGCCGACCGCAGCCGTCGCCTCGAGGGCTTCCACGGCTGGTCGCGTCGCCGCCACCAGGCCGCGGGACCCGAGGTCGGCGACCTTGCCCGCCCCGTCGAGGGCCACCGCCCCATCCTCCGGCCGGCGTTCGGCCGCTGAGCGGCGTCGCGCCCGCGTCGGGCACCCAGGTCGGCCCGATGGACGGCGGCGATACCGACCCCGGCCTGTCGCCCCTGGGCCCGATGATGGACCTCGTGACGACACCTCGGACGACCGGCCGCGAGGGCGTGCCCTTCGTCGGACGCGCCGCCCAGCTCGACGAGCTCGTCGCCGACCTGGAGGTCGACGACGCCCTCGGATCCGGAGCGGTCCTCCTCGGCGGGGACGCCGGGGTCGGCAAGACGCGCCTGCTGCTCGCCCTGCGCGACCGGGCGGTCGCCGCCGGGCGGCAGGTCGTCGTCGGCCACTGCGTCGACTTCGGTGACAGCGCGCTGGCCTACCTGCCGTTCACGGAGATCCTCGGCCGGCTTCAGGCCCAGCGACGGGAGGAGGTCGACCGGCTGGCCCAGTCCTACCCCGCGATCGGCCGCCTGCTCCCGCGCCAACGGGTCCGCCCGGCTACACCGGAACCGGCCGACCCACCCCAGACCGGACCGACCGAGACCCTCGACGACCGGTCGAGCCGGGCCGACCTCTTCGCGGGGATCCACGCGGTGTTCGAGGCGCTCGCGGCCACCCAGCCGCTGCTGGTCGTCGTCGAGGACGTGCACTGGGCCGACCAGTCCAGCCGCGAGCTGCTGAGCTACCTGTTCACGCGCCAGCTCGCCGCGCCGGTCTCGCTCGTCGTCTCCTTCCGCAGTGACGACGTGCACCGTCGGCATCCGCTGCGCCCGACCCTGGCCGAGTGGTCGCGCCTGCCCGGTCTGCACCGCCTGCAGGTCGGCCCGCTGAGCGACGCCGACGTGAGCGACCTCGTCCATGCCCTGCACCCCGAGCCGCTGACCGACGAGCAGGTGCGCGCGATCGTCACGCGTGCGGAGGGCAACGCCTTCTTCGTCGAGGAGCTCACCGGGATGGCCTCGCTGAGCAGCGACCAGCTGCCGGAGGACCTGGCCGACCTGCTGCTCGTCCGGCTCGACCGGCTCGACGAAGCCGCCCGGCGGGTGGTCGGTGCCGCCTCCGTCGCCGGCCGTCAGGTGTCGCACGACCTGCTGGCTCACGTCCTCGCCGCCTACGACGGGGCCGGAGCCCTGGACCTCGGCCTGCGCCAGGCCGTCGACGCGCTGGTGCTCGAACCGGGCCGCAGCGGCAGCCAGGCGACCTACTCCTTCCGGCACGCCCTGCTCTCGGAGGCGGTCTACGACGACCTGCTCCCGGGCGAGCGCACGAGCCTGCACACCGCGTACGTCGAGGCGTTGCAGGACGGCACGATCGCGGGCACGTCCGCCGAGCTGGCCTACCACGCCCGGGCGGCGAACGACCCGCAGACGGCGCTGCGAGCGAGCCTGGAGGCCGGCGACGAGGCGGTACGCGTGGGCGCCCCCGACGAGGCCGCCCGCTACTTCCAGGCCGCCCTCGAGCTGCTGCCCAGCGGGGACGCCGCCGAGGCGGACCTCGTCATCCGCGCGGCCGACGCCCTCGCCGACGCCGGCGACCCCTACCGGGCCGCGAAGCTCGTGGCGGCCCACCTGGCCCGGCTCCCCGACGACGCCCCCGACGAGACCCGCGCCCACCTCCTGCTGGCCAAGGCCCAGACGGCCTTCGCCACCGAGGTCGACTTCAACCCCCTGGTCCTCACGGCCCAGGCCCTCGGGCTCGTGCCGGAGGACCCGCCCAGCCCGCTGCGCGCCCGCACCCTCATGGTCCACGCCCAGGCGCTGCGCCGCTTCGGCGGCAGTGCCGACGCCGCCCGAGCGGCCACCGAGGCGGTCGAGATGGCCACCGGCCTCGGCCTGCATGGGCTCGCGCACGCGTCGTCCCTGGTCCTGGCCAAGGTCGCCGACCTCACCGGTGACCCGGCGGCCGCCCTCGCCCGCCTCGACGCCGTGCTCCAGGACGCCGGCGACGACGCCGAGGTGGAGGTGCCGGCCCTGCACCAGCTCGCGATGGTGCACTACGGCATCGGCGAGTACGCCCAGGCCAAGGCCGTGATGCTCCGCGCCGTCCGGCGGGCGGCGCAGGACCGCCGGCCCTGGTCCCCCTGGGGCCTGGACGCCCGGGCCATCGCCGCCCTCAGCGCCTACGTCACCGGCGACTGGGACGAGGTGCTGGAGATCACGGACGTCCGGGGCGAGTCGCCGCCGCCCATGGCCGAGGCCTACCTCAGGTCGGTCTCGCTGGACGTTCGGGCGGGCCGGGGCGAACCCGACGCGCTGGCCGCCATCGACGCCATCCGGCCGTTCTGGGACCGCGACGGCGCCATGGTCATCTACTGCGTCACGGCCGCCATCGACCTCCACGGGGACGCCGGTGACCTGGCCGGGGCGGTAGCCGTCCACGACGAGGCCGTCCGCACGCTCGACCGGCTGTGGCCGAAGGTGCGGCTGTGGGCCCAGATCCGGCTGAGCGCGGTGCTGGTCGGACAGCTGGCCGCGCAGTCCGGCAACCGGTCCCGCGAGGAGCGGGCGGAGCTCGCAGCCCTCGGCGAGCGCCACGCGCTGGCCGTCCGGGCCTTCCTGCGCGACGAGTCGCTGGAGGGGTCCTCGCGCATCGAGGCGCGGGCCTGGAACGCCCGGTTCGAGGCCGAGCTGCTGCGGCTGCGGTGGCGCGCCGACGTCGACCCCCCCGCCCCCGACGACCTGGTCGGTGCGTGGCGCACGAGCGTGGCCGAGTTCGAGGCCATGGGCCACGTCTTCGAGACCGCGCGGTCGCAAGCCCGGCTGGCCGCGGCCCTACACGGGGCCGGCCAGACCGCCCCCGCCCGCGAGGTGGCCGGCCAGGCCCGCCGGACGGCGCGCCGGCTCGGTGCCACGCCCCTGCTCGGTGAGCTGCGGGCCGTGTCGGGCGGGACCCGCCCACGGCCGGCCCCCGTCGCCGCTTCGTCGTCGCTGACGCCGCGCGAGTGGGAGATCCTCGGCCTCGTGGCGCAGGGCCGCAGCAACGGGGAGATCGGTCGGCAGCTGTTCATCAGCACCAAGACGGTGAGCGTCCACGTGTCCAACGTGCTGGCCAAGCTGGGCGCGTCCGGCCGCACCGAGGCCGCCGCCATCGCCCGCCGCGACGGCCTGCTGCCCGGCTGACCGCTCCCCCTCACCCGGCTCCACGCATACCTCGCGTCCCGGTGCCGCCTCCCGGACGACGAGCCACCGCGCGTCTAGGGTCGGCCTCATGCTGGGCCGGCTACGGACGTTCCGGGAGCGTCAGCGGGAGCGCGTCGCGGCGGCCCGTCGCCGCCCACCGCTCATGGTCAGCGACCACGAGACCGCCGACGAGCAGCTGACCCACGACCTCCTTGCCGACACGCTCCCGCGCGTCATCCCGGTGCCGGGCGGACCCGCTGACGGCCCGGCTCCAGCCCCCCGCGGCCGCCGCGCCTTCGGCCAGGCGGGACGCCCCCTCAACCGGCAGTCCCCCTTCTACGTCGGGTTCGTCGGCGCCTTCGGCGTGCTGGCGTCCTACGGCCTGTGGCAGGCGGTCGCGTCGCTCACCACGGTGCTCACGCTGCTGACCGTGGCCTTCTTCCTCACCCTCTCGCTCAACCCCCTCGTCGAGGTGCTCGTCCGACGCGGGCTGGGGCGAGGTGGGGCGGTGGCGGTGGTGTTCGCGACCGCCGTGGCGGTGTTCGTGCTGCTCGGCTTCGTCGTCGTCCCTCCCGTGACCCAGCAGGCCGCCGAGCTGGCCCGCAACGCGCCGGGCTACGTCGCCGGCCTGCTCAGCAACCCGCGGGTCCAGGACATCGACCAGCACTACCACGTCGTCGAGAAGGTGCAGGAGGAGGTCGACAAGCGGCTGACCGACAGCACCTTCATGTCGCAGGTGGCCGGTGGTGTGCTGGGGGCGGGCCGGATCGTCGCCGAGGGGATCTTCTCGACGGTGACGGTGCTCGTCCTCACCCTCTACTTCCTGTCGTCGCTCCCCACGCTGAAGCAGGCCGCATACGCCGTCGTGCCTGCGAGCCGTCGGCCCCGGGTCATCTCCCTCAGCGAGGAGATCATGAGGCGGGTGGGGTCGTACGCCATCGGCCAGGTCGTCGTGGCTGCGGTCAACGCCTGCTTCGCCTGGCTCATGATGACCATCGTCGGCATCCCGTATGCCGCGGTGCTCGCGGTGGCGGTCGGCTTCCTCGGGCTCGTGCCCATGGTGGGGGCCACCCTCGGCGCCGTGCTCGTGGCCGCGGTCGCACTGTTCGACGACCCCAAGAAGGCGGTCATCGCGATCGTCTACTTCGTGGTCTACCAACAGACCGAGAACTACCTCGTAGCCCCCCGGATCATGCAGCGCACCGTGTCGGTGCCCGGCGCGGTGACCATCGTCGCCGCGCTGGTGGGCGGCACCCTCCTCGGGATGCTGGGCGCCCTGCTCGCCATCCCGGCCGCGGCGGGCCTGCTGCTGCTGTACGACGAGGTCCTCGTCCCGCGACAACGCCGCGTCTGACCCCGGGCCGGCTTCCGGTGCCAAAGGTCACCTTTGGCGCTTCTGGCGCAGCGAGAGGTCATCTTCGGCTCTGGGTGGACCCTCTGAACCGCCAAAGGTGACCTTTGGCGCCCTGGGTGACGACCAGAGGTGACCTTTGGCGAGCCGGTAGCCTCGGGCGGTGCGTTTTCTCAACGACCTGCAGCCGGCGTTCGACCTGACCTACGACGACGTCTTCATGGTGCCCGGGCGCTCGTCGGTCGTCTCGCGGATGGACGTCGACCTGTCCAGCGCCGACGGCACCGGCAACACCATCCCCATCGTCGTGGCCAACATGACGGCCGTCT
>JBDSYO010000141.1:0-5797 GCA_039925625.1 Lapillicoccus sp.
CGCCGCGATGACGGCCGCCGATGCCGTGGTGTTGGCCAGTCCGAGGTCGCCGGTCACGAGGAGCCGGTAGCCCTGGTCAACGAGCCGGGTGGCTGTGTCGACCCCCGTCTGCAGAGCGCCCTCGCACTGCTCCCGCGTCATCGCCGGCCCCACGCTGAGGTCCGCCGTGCCCGCGGCCGACTTGGCGGTCGTCAGGCTGGGGTGCGGCGCTGGGTCACCGGCGACGCCCACGTCGACGACCGTCACGTCGGCGCCGACCTGCCGGGCCAGAGCGTTGACGACGGCGCCTCCCGCGCACACGTTGGCGAGCATCTGCACCGTGACCTCCTGCGGCCACGGGGTGACCCCTTGGGCGTGCACGCCGTGGTCGCCGGCGAACACCGCGACCGCCACCGGCGTGGGGATCGGCGGCGGGCATACCCCGGTGATGCCGGCCAGCTGGGTCCCGAGTGCCTCGAGGCGGCCCATCGAGCCCGGCGGCTTGGTGAGCCGCGCCTGACGGTCGTCGGCCGACCGCATGGCGGCAGCGTCGAGCGGGGCGATGGCCGTGAGCGCAGTGTCGAGATCCACGCGGGCATCCTGGCAAAGTCCGCTGACCGCCACGTGGCAGGCTGGCCGGATGGCTCTGACCCTGGTGACCGGCGGCGCCCGCAGCGGCAAGAGCCGGCACGCCGAGGGCCTGGTCGCCGACGACGCCGCCGTGACCTACGTCGCCACCGGCCAGTCCGACGACGGGTCCGACCCCGAGTGGACCCAACGGGTCGCGGCCCACCGGGCGCGCCGGCCCTCCGGCTGGACCGTGCTGGAGACGCGGGACGTCGCCGGCGTCGTGCGCGACGCCAGTGGCACCGTCGTCGTCGACTGCCTCGGCACGTGGCTGACCGGGCTCGTCGACGATGCCGGCCTCTGGGCCGACCTGCCCGCCGCCGGCCGGCTCGTTCACACGGCCGGTGACATCCTGGGCGACGCCCTTGACGCCTCGACGGCGCGAATCGTCCTGGTGACCAACGAGGTCGGGCTCGCCCCGGTTGCCACGACCGCGTCGGGACGGTGGTTCCAGGACGAGCTGGGCGGGCTCAACGCCCGGCTGGCAGCCGTCGCTGACCACGTGCACCTCGTCGTCGTCGGCCGGGTGCTCGACCTCAGCCTCGCGCCGGTCGTGCGATGAGGAACGCCTTCCGGCTTGCGTTCGGCACGCTCACCGGCGTGCCCACACCACCACCCACCGGGGTCGGCCGCCGCACGGCGGGCACCGCGATACTGCTCGCGCCGCTCACGGCGGTCCCCCTCGCCCTCGTCGCCGTGCTCGTCCACCTCGTCGTCGCCGACGGCGCGATGCCGCCGATGGTGGCCGCGGCCGTGCTCCTCGGGCTGACCGCCCTCTGGTCGCGGGGGCTGCACCTCGACGGACTCGCCGACACGGTCGACGGGCTGGCCTCGGGCTTCGACCGTGACCGGGCCCTCGACGTCATGCGCCGCGGTGACGTGGGACCGAGCGGGGTCGCCACGCTGCTTCTCGTGCTCCTCGTGCAGCTCGCCGCCCTCACCTCCCTGCTGACGACCCGCCGCGGGGTCGTCCTCGTCGTCGTTGCCGTCGTCGCCAGCCGCTCCGTCCTCGCGTGGGGGTGCTGGCAGCGCGTGCCCGCGGCGCGGCATACAGGACTGGGGGCGACGGTGGCCGGCTCCGTCTCCTCGCTGGCGCTCGCGGCCGCCGCCAGCATCGTGCTGGGCGTGTCGGTAGCCGTGCCCGTCCTCGCCGGCACCCGCTGGTATGCCGGGCCGGTGGTCGTCGTCGCCGCGGCTGTCGGCGCGGGCTGGGTGCTCGCCGTCGCCGTGCGCCGCCTGGGAGGGGTGACCGGTGATGTGCTCGGCGCCACGGTCGAGGCGGCCCTGGCTGCCGGCCTACTGGTCGCGTCGTTGCTGACCTGACCGCAGGGAATGAGCGAGGGCATCCGCGAGGTTGACGACGCCATGACCGACGACGCTCGCTGGATCTCCGCCCTCCGCTCCTCGCACGACCGCTTCGCCGGGCTGGTGGGGGGTCTGAGTGCGGACCAGGTCACCGGGCCGTCCTACGACGACGAATGGACCATCGCCGACGTGGCCTCGCACCTGGGCAGCCAGGCCGAGATCTTCGAGCCCTTCCTCGACGCCGGCCTCACTGGAGGTCCGGCCCCGGCCAACGACACGTTCCCGCCCATCTGGGACCGTTGGAACGCCATGGCCCCCGCCGACCAGGTGCGCGAGAGTGTCGAGCGCAACGAAGCCTTCGTGCAGCGCCTCGAGGGTCTCAGCGCGGACGACCGGTCCGCGTTCCGCGTGGCGCTGTTCGGCTCCGACCAGGACCTCGCCGGCTTCGCCTCGATGCGCCTGGGTGAGCACGCCGTGCACACCTGGGATGTCGCCGTCGCCCTCGACCCGGCGGCGACCGTGTCCGCCGATGCGGTGGACCTCCTCGTCGACGGCATCGACGCGCGGCTGGGCCGGGTCGGCAAGCCGGTCAACGGCGCCCCACCGGTGGTTGTCGCGACCACCTCCCCCGAGCGGCGGTTCCACCTCGAGCTGCAGCCCGCCGTCAGCCGGGTGCCGGCCGACCCGTCCAGCGCCGACGCGGCGGCCGACGTGACCCTGCCCGCCGAGGCGTTCCTGCGGCTCGTCTTCGGACGGCTCGACCCCGAGCACACCCCGCAGGCGCTGGCCGACGACGCCACCGTCGCCACCCTGCGTCAGGCCTTCCCCGGCTTCTGACACCGGCTCTCGACCGTCGACCAGACGGCCCTCAGCGCATGTTTCCGGTGTGGCCCAACGAGATCCGGCCCGGCTGCGGCCACACGAGGAGACCGTGCGGGCCGGCCTTGACCGGGATCGTCTTGATCGTCTCGCCCGTCTTCGTGTCGATGACGTAGACCGCGGAGCTGTAGCGACCCGACAGCCAGAGCTGCGACCCGTCGACGGTGACGCCCCCCATGTCGGGGGACGCGCCCTTGGGCAGGGCCCACTTGGCAGAGGGCGTCAGCGTGGCCGCGTCGATGACGGTGACGCTGGCGTCGTCGCGGTTGCTGATGTAGAGGCTCTTGGCGTCGCGCGAGGGATAGACCGCGTGCGCGCCCATTCCGGTCTGGATGAACCCGGTCTGCTTCATCGTCGCCGCGTCGATGACCCACACCCCGTTGCGGAGCATGTCGGCCACGAGGAAGCTCTTGCCGTCCGGCGCCAGGCGCACGTCCTGCGGCATCGACGAGGCACCCTTGGACAGACGCGCCTTGGGGCCACCCATCGACATTGCCTGGGCGGGCGAGGTGGTCCCCGGGGTCTGGACGGCGTTGAGGTCGATGACCGACTGCACGGCGTTGGCGTCGGCGTCGAGGACGACGAGCTGCCCGCTGAACTCGCAGCTGACGAGCAGGGTCTTGAGGTCGGCGGTGAAGTCGGCGTGGTTCAGGCCGACGCACGGCACCGGTGTCGACCGGATGAGCTTCATGCTCTGCGGGTCGCGCACGTCGATCCGACGGCGGGCCTCCGCCATGACGAGCGCAGAGCTGCCGTCGGGCGTGAAGTAGAGGTTGTAGGGGTCGTCGACCGGGAGGCTTCCGGTGACCTTGCCCGTCGTCGGGTCGATGGACGTCAGCGTGTTGCCGGCGTCGCTGTTGACCCACAGGGTCTTCAGGTCGTGGCTGGGCACGACGTGCTCGGGCGAGCGCGCCACCGGGTAGGTGGCGATGACGGACAGCGTGGCCGGGTCGATGACCTGCACGCTGGCCGAGAGCTGCTCGGGCACGTAGACGAGGGACTTGGCCTGCGTCGCGGCGCCCTGGACGGCCCCGGGGCCGGTACCGGCATACGGCAGGAGCGGTGCGGTGGCGGTGCCGGGCGGGGCGCTAGCGGCCGAGGTCGTCGCACCCGCCGCCGGCGACGCAGTGCCCGAGGCGCCGGCCGCGACCTGACCCGTGCTCGCCGGAGACGCGGGGTCGGCGTCGGCGCATCCGGCCAGCGCCAGCACGGCGACCACGCCCGCGAGAGCGAGCGCCGCGACCGGCCCGCGGGGGGGCCTCACGCCGCACCCGCCAGAAGCCGGCTCACCGTGACGGCCTGCAGTCCCTTCGCGGCGAGCCCTTGGAGGATGCCCGGCAGCGCGTCGACCGTGCCCTGGTGGCCGAGGTGGAGGCTGACGATCGACCCGGCCTTCACTGCCGCGAGGGTGCGCGACCTCACCAGGGCCGCGCCGGGGTCGTCGTAGTCGAGCGGGTCGACGTCATAGCCGATGCAGCGCGCGTACCCCGACGCGGCGGCGGCGGTGCGGATCGTCGCCGTGCTCGTGGGCGTGCCCGAGGGCCGGAACAGCAGCCCGGCCTGTCCGACCGACCCCGCCACCGCCTCAGCTCCTTGGCTGATCTCGCTCCGGGCGGCCGCGGCGGAGAGCGATGTCATGGGTTGGTGGCTCCAGGTGTGGTTTCCGAGGTCGTGCCCGGCCGCGACGATGTCACGACCGACGCCGGGGTTCGCCGCGAGCCACTGGCCCACGGCGAAGACGGTGAGGTGGGCCCCGGCGGTGCGGGCGATGTCGAGCACGGCGGTGGTGAGGGCCAGGTCGCCGGCGCCGTGGAAGGTCAGCGCGACGGCGGGGTATGCCGCGGAGCCGGTGCGCAGGTCGGGTCCCGGACTCGACAGCACGGCGGGGGCGCTCGCCGACGGAGCCGAGGTCGTCGCCGACGGCACCGAGGCGGTGGGGGTGGCCGGTGCGGTGGCTGCGGTCGCGCTCGTCGTGGGGGTCGGCGACGGAGCCGCGGAGCCGGTGGGACCGCCCGCGGCAGGCGAGGGCGTCGGCGTGTCCGTGCACGCCGCCAGACCGCCACCCACAGCGAAGATCCCTGCGGTGAGGACAGCCCGGCGGCCCACAGGGAGGTTCGGGCGCGGCACGGGCCCAAGCATGCCCATGTCTGGCTGGGTCTGCCCTGAGCGTGGTCGGCGTGTCCGCTCGATGCCGGGCCGTGCGGGACGCGTCAGGCCTGGTGGCGCCCCCCGGGGAGCTCAGTCGGTGGCGACCTGCAGGCCCTTGAGCTCGGCGCGGGCGGCCTGGATCTCCCCGAGCTGACGCTGCACGACCGTGCGCAGTCCCTCGGAGAGGTCCTGGCCCAGCGCGCCCTCGTACTCCGAGACGGCGTGGTCCTCCCCCGACACGCAGGCGTCGATGACGCCGTCCGGCTTGGAGCCGGTGAGCGCGTCCTTGAGGGCCATCCAGCCGCGGTGGGCTTTGGCCGCCACGGACCCGTCGTCCTCCACGTCGTCGCCGTAGGCCGCACCTAGCTGCTCCAGCTCGGTGGCGAACTGCGCACGCTGGTCAGCGAAGCGCCGCAACGTCGTGGCCCACTCGGCCCGGTCGGAGTCGGTGAGCCGCTCGGCCGCGTCGCTGAACCCCTTGCGTCCGTCCTGCAGAGTCTCGACCAGATCCTTGCTGACGCGGCTGTCGACCGACACGTGGAGCTCCTTCGCTCATGGGGGTGGAACTCACGACGCTAGCCCAGCCCACCTCACCGCGCGCGTCCGGAGCACGGATGACCCGGGCCGGGTCAGGCCACCGGCGCCCTGGCGCTGAGGTAGCGCACGACCGCCACCACACGCCGGTGCTCCTCGGCGCTCGGCGCGAGAAGCAGCTGGTCGTAGATGTTCGACACGTGCCTGACGACCGCCTTCTCGGTGATGGCGAGCCGGCGCGCGATGGCGGCGTTCGTGTGTCCCGCCGCCATGAGGGACAGGACCTCGTCCTGCCGCGGGGTCAGCTCGGTCAGTCCCCAGCCGA
>JBDSYO010000142.1:0-3904 GCA_039925625.1 Lapillicoccus sp.
CGCAGCTCGTCGAGCTGGTCCGGATGGGTCAGCAGGACGTACGCGCCCGTCGCGATCATCGTGGCCGTCGTCTCGTGGCCGGCGGTCAGGAGCAGCCGCAGCGCCGCGACGAGGTCCGCCTGGTCGATGAGGCCGGGCTCGAGCAGGTCGCGGACGGAGGCCGTGATGGTGTCGTCTCCCGACCCGCCGTGGGCCTGGTCGACGAGCCCGGACATGTAGGCCAGCAGGTCCTGGAAGGCCCGTTCCGACTCAGCCGGGTCACCGTCCATCTGGCTGCGGACCTCGGCCCGCTCCTCGTACCACTCGTGGTCGGCGTAGGGCACCCCGACGAGGGCGCACATGGTCTGCGACGCGATGGGCAGCGCGAGGTCGCGCACCAGGTCCCCCGGTCCGGGCGTGGCGAGCAGCGCGTCGACCGCCTCGTCGACGATGGCCTGGATGCGCGGGCGCAGCGTCTCGACCCGCTTGATCGTGAAGTACCGCGTGAACAGCCGGCGGTAGTGCGTGTGGTCCGGCGGGTCCATGACCGTGAACGAGGTCTCGGCACGCTCGGCGGCCGCCCGGTTGGCGGACCCGGCGAACCGCCACAGCTCGGCCGAGCTGAACCGGTCGTCGGACAGCACCGTGCGGATGTCGTCGTAGCGCGTCACCAGCCACGCCGGCTGCCCGTCGTGCAGGTCGACGGCCACGACGGGGCACGTCTCACGCAGCTCGGTCTGGACCAGGGGCGGCTCCAGGGGGTGTTCGCGGGCGGACGGGAACGAGAGGCGGTGCGTCGGCACCGCGCCATGCTAGGTGGGCCCTGTCCGTCGGTCAACAAATGTGGAACGCTGTTTCATGATCCGATCCGACCGAGTGCGAAGGACCGTCCGCATGAAGCTGATGACCATCTACGCCCACCCCGCCGACACCATCACCAACTGCGGCGGGGCTCTCGCCCGGCACGCCGACGACGGCGACGAGGTGGTCGCCGTGGTCCTGACCCACGGTGGGCGGATCCACCCCAACGCCTACGCAGAGGAGTGGCGCAAGGAGCACCCCGACGAGCACGTCGTGGCGTCCGGGCTGGCGGAGATCGCCGCCAACAAGCGTCGTGAGCTGGAGCGGGCGGCCGAGATCATCGGGATCCGGGACCTCGTGCTGCTCGACCACGACGACACCATGAGCACGGTGCACGAGGACGTCGTCGACGAGGTCGCCGAGCAGATCGCCATCCACGCGCCCGACGTCGTCATCGCCGACTACCCAGGGAACGCCGTGATGACGCAGTCGTCCCACACCATCGCGACGATGACTGCGCTGGCGGCGATGGACCGGGCGGCGACGTACCTGAAGAACCTCGACGGACGCGCCGAGGTCAACGTGCGGCAGGTCTTCTTCACCGGCCTCCCGTCGATCGCGGCCGACGCCCTCAGCGGCTACGGCGTCCGAAACGACCTGCTCATCGACATCACCCCTGTGGTCAGCCGCAAGATCGCTGCCATGGACTGCTTCGCCAGCCAGGGCTACGACGGGCCGTTCGCCCGCAAGGTGGTCGAGAGCAACAACGGCGAGTTCGGCCGGCTGGCGGGGGTGAACTTCGCCGAGGGCTACGTGCGCTACCGCAACGAGACCCACGACCGCTTCCCGCTGACCGCGGCGGCGATGGCGGCCGACCCGCTGACCCGGCACGTGGCGTACTCGCAGGTCAACCTGCGCGAGGCGTACCCCGTCGGCTAGCCCCCAGCGGCGACAGCCTGGCCGGCGCGGATGCCGGTCAGGCGTCCGTCCCTCAGCGCGAGACGTCCTCCGACGAGCACGTCGCGGATGCCGGTGCTCAGCTGGTGGGGCTGCTCGAACGTCGCGGTGTCGCGCAGGGTCGCGGGGTCGAGGACCACGAGGTCGGCGATCGCGCCGACCGCCACCCGACCGCGGTCCGTGAGGCCGACGCGAGCCGCGGGGGCGGAGGTGCACCGGCGTACCGCGTCGGCGAGGTCGGCGGACCCGTACCGCGAGAGGTAGCGCGGGAAGCAGCCGTAGCAGCGCGGATGCGGGGTGCCGCGCCCGGTCGGACCGGCGGGGTCGAGGGCCAGGCCGTCGGACGCGACGACCGCGGCCGGGTGGCTGAGCACCCGCTCGAGATCGCGTTCGTCGCGCCCGAAGTAGACACCCAGGGCCGAGGAGCCGTGCCGCCTCAACAGGTCGAGCACGACCTCGTCACCGGACTGGCCGCGGTCGGCGGCGATCTCCGTGACGCGACGTCCGACCACCCCGGGCTCGGCCGGCTCGGGCAGCCAGCTGACGACGGTCTCGTCCCAGCCGACGGCCCGGTCGGCCCACGCCGCGAACAGGGCCCGGACGGTCGCCGGGTCCTCGAGCCGCTCCTTCAGCGCCTCGTCGCCCCCGGCCTGGAGCTCGGCCGGAACGGCCTGGGAGAGGGGGGCGTTGCCGGCGAGGTAGGGATAGATGTCGACGCCGACGTCGATCCCGTCGCGGCGCGCCTCGTCGACCAGGTCGAGCGCCCGCCCGACCCCGCCCCAGTTGCGCCTCCCGACGGCCGCCAGGTGCGACACCTGGGTGCGGCACCCGGTCGCCCGGGCGACCCGCAGGCACTGGGCCACCGAGACCAGGAGGTCGTCGGTGTAGTCCCGCACGTGCCAGGCGAAGAGCCGGTCATGGGCTGCGACGGTGCGCCCCAGAGCGACCAGCTCGTCCTCCTCGGCGAAGCAGAGCGGCGCGTAGACCAGCCCGGTCGACAGGCCGACCGCCCCGTCCTGCAGCCCCTCGGCGAGCAGCCCGGTCATCGTGGCGACCTCGGCGGGGGTGGCCGCTCGGGCGTCGAACCCGACGGCGGACGCGCGCACCGGGCCGTGCGGGACGAAGGTGAGGACGTTGACGGCCGGGCGCGCGGCGCGCACCGTGTCGAGGTAGCCCCGGACGGTGGTCCAGTCCGTGACCACGTCGGGGTCGAGGTCCAGGTAGGCCGCGGAGGCGCGGATGGCGTCGCGGTCGGCGCCGGGGGAGCGAGGGGCGACCCCCAGCCCACAGTTGCCGACGACCTGCGTCGTCGTGCCCTGGGTGACCGCGCTCGCCGCCTGGGGCGACGACAGCAGGGTCAGGTCGCTGTGGGTGTGGATGTCGACGAAGCCCGGACAGACGACCAGGCCGGCGGCGTCCATGACCGTCGTGGCGTCGCGGGTCAGTCCGGGGGCGACGGCGACGATGCGGTCGCCGTCCACGGCGACATCCGCCGCTCGGGGTGGCGCGCCGGTGCCGTCGACGACGAGGCCGCCGCGGATCAGGAGATCAATCACGGTCAGCTCCTCATGACCTTGCCGGGCACGGAGGAGAACTCCTCGGCTCCGGGGCGGAAGGGGTAGGCGGCTCGGGTCGCGGCGGACAGCTCGACGCCGAGGCCGGGGGAGTCCGGCCGCAGGACCCGGCCCTCCGCGATCTGCAGGGAGTCCCCCCACAGCTCGGTATGCAGCGGACCCGCTGCCGGCGGAATCTCCACAGTGACCACGTTGCCGCAGGCGAACGCAGCGTGCACGTTCTGCATGACGCCCACCCCACCGCACCACGCGTGCGGGGCCACCTGGCGGCCGTTGCGCCCGAACAGCCGCGCCACCTGGACAAACCCGTCGATGCCGATCCAGGCGGCGTCGGGCTGGGCGACGGCGAACGCCTCCCGCTCGGCGAACGCGGCGAACTCGCCGACGGTCGACAGCTGCTCACCGCCGGCGACGGGAACGGCGCTGTCCCGGGTCAGCGCGGCGTAGCCCGAGACGTCGTCGTAGCGCAGGGGCTCCTCGAAGAACGTGAGGTCGTACAGGGCGAGCGCGTGCAGCACCGCCTGAGCGGTGTCGACATCCCAGCGCTCCGGGCCCTCGCGGTGGCCCATGTGGCCGTCGAGGAGCAGCCCCAG
>JBDSYO010000143.1:0-6938 GCA_039925625.1 Lapillicoccus sp.
CCACGCGTCCGTCGTCTGCCAGCCATCCCGGGGTCGCCCGCCTCGGCCCTGGCGATCCCATCGGGGTGCGCCTTCGCGCCACGTTGCCGCTTCGCCCACGACCACTGCCTCGAACGTCCGCCGTTGACCGGCGCTGATCATCTCGACGCGTGCTGGCTCCCCGGTGACCGCCGCCAGGAGCTGCGGCACTCAATCGACGAGGCCGCGATGGCCGCGGGTGACCCCGGGCAGTCTGCCGTCGTCGTACCGGCACAGGAGGAGTTCGAGTGACCGAACGCGGTGAGGTGTTGCTGCGAGCCACCGATGTGGTCAAGCACTTTCCGACAGGCGGTTCGGGGTGGCGGCGCGGTGAGCGGCCAGTCGTCCATGCCGTTGACGGAGTCTCCCTGGAGGTGCGCCAGGGTCAGACTCTGGGCATCGTCGGAGAGTCCGGTTGTGGGAAGTCCACACTCGGCCGGTGCCTCGTGCGCCTGACCGACCTCACGTCCGGACGAGTGGAGCTGGGCGGTCTTGACATCACGCATCTGTCGCGTCGTCAGCTGCGCCCGGTACGTCGCAGCATCCAGCTCGTCTTTCAGGACCCGTACTCCTCACTGAACCCGAGACGTCGGGTGGGTGACATGGTCGCCGAAGGGATGGAAGTCGCCGGCGGTCGTTCCGGTCGGCAGATTGCCGCACGGGTGGGAGAGCTGTTCGAGCTGGTGGGTCTGTCGGCTGACCACGTGGACCGCTATCCCCACGAGTTCTCGGGTGGCCAGCGTCAACGCGTCGGTATCGCCCGGGCGCTCGCCGTCGATCCCCGGCTCATCGTGGCCGACGAACCCGTCTCGGCGCTGGACGTGTCCATCCAGGCCCAGGTGCTGAACCTGTTCGCCGACCTGCAGGACGAGCTCGACCTGACCTACGTCTTCATCGCGCACGACCTCGGAGTGGTGCGCCACGTCTCCGATCGCATCGCGGTCATGTATCTCGGGGAGGTCATGGAGATCGCCGACGCCGACGCCCTCTACGAGGCGCCTGCACACCCGTACACCGAGGCCCTGCTCTCAGCGGCGCCAGAGATCGACGACGGCACGAGGGAAGTGCCCCAAGAGCGGATCGTTCTGGGTGGGGATGTGCCCAACCCGGTTCACAAGCCGTCCGGATGCCCCTTCCACCCACGGTGTCCGCACGCGCAGGCCAAGTGTGAGGTCGAGCGTCCACCGCTGGTCGCGGTGGGACCCGAGCGCTTTGCCGCCTGCCACTTCCCTCTCGTTTCGACCGGCGGTTCCCTCAGTTCGCCGTCGGTGGCCGTCTGAGCCGAAGCGGGTCAGGACTCGAGGGCGAGCACGAAGGGCAGCACGGCGTCGGCCCCGGCCTGTCGCAGGATGCCGGCCGAGACCGTGAGGGTCCAGCGCGAGTCGCAGACGTCGTCGACGAGCAGCACCGGTCCGTTCACCTCACGAAGGGCGGCTGCGAGATCTGGTCCCACCGCCAGGCGCTCCCACACCCCCGCAAGGCGGAACGCGCTGTTGCCGCCGGGGTCACCGACCGGCCCGCCGTCGACGAGGTCGAGGCTGCCGAGGTAGGGCAACCGGCCCAGCTGCGAGATGCCGGTGGCGAGCGAGCCCACCAGCAGCGGCCGTCGCCGCGACGGGACCGACACGATGGCGACCGGACGCTGCTCCCAGTTCCAGCCCGCCAGTACCGCCACGCAGGCCTGTACCAGGGGAGCGGGCACCTGCTGGTCGCCAGATCGCAGCAGCTCGCGCAGCCGCTGGCCCCAGCCGAGGTCAGAGAGGCGAGCCACGGCGCGGCCGTCTTCCATGGCCACCGCCGGCGCGATCTTGCCCTTGACCGGCACGCCCAGCCGGTCCATGCCGGTCGGCCACTGGGCTCGTGGCGCGAGCACCACTCCCGGCCGGTCGAGCCGCGCCCGGGCGGCGCCAACGGCGGCGTCGGGGATCTGCGCGTCGAACCACGGGCCGGCGCAGTTGTCACAACGACCGCAGGGCTGCGCCGAGTCGTCGTCGAGGCAGCGCTGCAGGAACGCCATCCGGCACTCGCCGGTGCGCTCGTAGTCGAGCATCAGCTGCTGCTCACGTTCGCGCGCCTGAGACACCCGACCGTAGCGCTCCCCGTCGTAGGCCCAGTCAGCACCGGTGGCGGTCCAGCCGCCCTGCACCCGCTGCACGGCGCCGTCGACGTCGAGCACCTTGAGCAGCAGGTCGAGACGGGTGCGGCGGATGTCGACGATCGACTCCAGCGCCATCGTCGACATCGGCTTCTGGGCCGCAGAGAGGGCCCGGATCACCGCGTCGGCCTGCTCCTGCTTCGGCATCGACGCCGACGCGAAGTAGCGCCAGATGTCTTTGTCCTCCGGCCCGGGAAGCAGCAGTACGTCGGCGCGCTCGGTGGCGCGCCCGGCGCGGCCCACCTGCTGGTAGTAGGCGACCGGTGACGAGGGGGCCCCGACGTGGAGCACGAACCCCAGGTCGGGCTTGTCGAACCCCATGCCGAGGGCGCTCGTCGCCACCAGCGCCTTGACCTCGTTGTCGCGCAGCGCCCTCTCGAGCCGGAGCCGGTCGGCGGGGTCGGTGCGCCCGGTGTAGGAGGAGACGGGGTAGCCGGCGTCGCGCAGCGTGGCCGCGATGTCCTCGGCCCCGGCCACGGTGAGGGCGTAGACGATGCCGCTGCCGGGCAGCTCGCCGAGGTGGGCGACGAGCCAGGCCACCCGCTGCTCGGGGGACGCCAGCGGCAGCACGCCGAGGCGGAGCGAGTCGCGGGCCAGACCCCCGCGCAGGGTGAGCACCTCGTGGCCGCCGGCGCTCAGCTGCTCGGCGACGTCGGTCACGACCCGGGCGTTGGCGGTGGCCGTGGTGGCGAGCACGGGGGTGTCGTCGGGCAGGGTGGTCAGCAGGTCGCGGATCCGCCGGTAGTCGGGGCGGAAGTCGTGGCCCCAGTCGCTGACGCAGTGGGCCTCGTCGACGACAAGCAGGCCACACCGACGCGCGAGGTCGGGCAGCTGCTCCTCGCGGAAGCGGGGGTTGTTGAGGCGCTCGGGGCTGACGAGGAGCACGTCGACCTCGTCGGCCGCCAGCGCCGCGGCCACCTGCCCCCATTCCTCGGCGTTGGCAGAGTTCATCGAGACGGCACGGATGCCGGCCCGCTCGGCCGCCCCGATCTGGTCGCGCATCAGCGCCAGCAGGGGGGAGACGATGATCGTCGGGCCCGCCCCCGCCGCCCGGCGCAGGCTCGTGGCCACGAAGTAGACCGCGGACTTGCCCCACCCCGTGCGCTGGACGACGAGCACCCGACGGCGGCCCTCGACGAGGGCCTCCACCGCGTCGAGCTGGCCGTCTCGGAAGTCGACGTCGGGGCGCTGCACGAGCCGGCGCAGCGTCTCGCGCGCGGCGTCGGCGAGTACGGGTGGGGGGCTGAGAGGCATACGAGCCACCGTAGGCGTCGGCACCGACGCCGCCGCATTGGCTCGGTGTGATTGCCCGATATTGGCCCAGAACGGCAGGCCAATCCTCTCTAGCGTAGAGACTATGGCCCCCACATCGAGATCCGGACTCACCGTCGCCCAGGGTGCGGCGCTCACCATCGGCGCCGTCCTCGGCACGGGCGTCATCTCGCTCCCGGCCATGGCCGCCGGGATCGCGGGGCCGGCGTCCGTCGTCGCGTGGGCCGCCCTCGTGGTCCTCTCCGCTCCGCTGGCGATGACGTTCGCGGCGCTCGGTGCGCGCTTCCCCGACGCCGGCGGGATCTCGACGTATGCGCGGCGCGCCTTCGGGGACCGAACCGCCACCGCGGTGGGCTGGCTGTTCTACGCCGTGATCCCCGTGGGGGCGCCTCCGGCCGCGGCGTTCGCCGGCGGCTACGTGGCCGACCTCGTCGGCGGCTCGCGGTCGACGACGATGTGGACCGCAGCGGGGATCGTGGTCGTCGTCACGGTTCTGAACGCCTTCGGGGTGCGGGTCTCCGGGCGGGTGCAGCTCGCGATGGCGTCAGTGCTCGCCGTGCTCCTGACCGTTGCGACGCTCGCTGCGCTGCCGCACGCGGACCTCGCGCATCTCACCCCGTTCGCGCCGAACGGCTGGGCGGCCGTGGGTCCGGCCGCGGCCGTCGTCGTCTGGGGGTTCGCCGGGTGGGAGGCGGTGACGTCGCTCACTGCGGACTACCGCGACCCGGCCCGTGACGTGCCCCGCGCGGCGGTCGTCGCCGTCGTCGTGGTGGGCGTGCTCTACCTCGGGATCGTGGCAGCGAGCATCCTCGTGCTCGGCCCGAGGGCCGGGGCCAGCCAGGCACCACTGGCCGAGCTGCTCGGCATCTCGTTCGGGGCGCCCGGCCGGATCGTCACGACCGTCGTCGCCGTCCTGCTCACGATGGGGGCGATGAACGCCTACTTCGCGGGCGGCGCGAAGCTCGGGGCGGCCTTGGGCCGCGACGGGTCGCTGCCCGCGTGGTTCGCTCGCGGCGGCCGGGCCGGCGAGGTCCCGCGGCGGGCGCTGTTCGTCACCGCCGCCCTGTCGATGGCCTCGGTCGCGCTCACGGCCGCGCTGCAGCTCGACCTCTCCAGCTCGGTCCTCATCGCCACGGGGGCGTTCACGGTGATCTATGTCGTCGGCACGGCGGCGGCGATCCGGCTGCTGCCTCGCGGCACCTGGGCCTGGCGTGGCGCGGTCGTGTCTTTCGTCAGTGTCGTCATCCTGCTGCTGCTCAACGGGACCCACGCCCTGTGGACCATCGTCGTCGCACTGCTGGCCGTGGCCTACGAGGCGTTGGCCTCGCGCCGCAGGACCGCCACGAGCCGGCGCAACCCCTCGTCGACCCGTCCCGACCCCACCGCGCCGTACCCGACCACGAGCCCCTCGATCGCCGAGCCCTGCGCCGACGGGTCGCGGTAGTAGTCGGCGAGGGCCTCCACGGCCACGTCGGCCCGGCGGGCCGCGGCGACCACGCGCCGTCCGGCACCGGCTGGTGCTCCGGGGAGGTGGGCGCAGACGTGAAGACCGGCCGTGGAGGGGACGAGGCGCACCCCGGGCACCTCGCCCAGCGCCCCCAGGACGGCGCCGTGCCGAGTCGCGTAGGCGCCGGCGGCCTTGCGTACGTGCCGGGCGAGCAGGCCCTCGTCGATGAAGCGGGCCAGGGCGGCCTGCGTCGCCGGGGGGCTGTGCCCGTCGGTCAGCTGGCGGGCCGCGCGCAGTGCCGACCTCAGCGATGCCGGCGCGACCACGAAGCCGAGGCGCACCGACGGCAGCATCGTCTTCGAGAACGACCCGATGTAGCAGACGCGTCCGCTGGGGTCGAGGTTGACCAGTGGCTCCAGCGGTCTTGACGTGAAACGGAACTCGCTGTCGTAGTCGTCCTCGATAACGAGGGCGTCGTGGTGGTCGGCCCACTGGGACAGGGCCATTCGGCGCCCGAGCGACATCGCGACGCCCAAAGGGAACTGGTGCGAGGGGGTCGTGTAGACCAGCCGGGTGCGTGGGGGGAGCCGGTCGACGACGAGCCCCTCCGCGTCCACCGGCACTGGAACCACGCGCATACCGGACGCCTCGAGCAGCGTTGCCGCCGGCGGATATCCGGGCTCCTCGACGGCCACGGTGTCCCCGGGTTCGAGGAACACCCGCGTGACGAGGTCGAGGGCGTGCTGGGTGCCGTTCGTGACCAGCACGTCCTCGAGGTCGCACCGCACGGAGCGTGAGACGCCTACGTGGCGCGCGACCGCTGCCCGCAGTCCCGCGTGGCCGGCCGGATCCGCATACCGACCAGGGGTGTTGGCCCCCAGTCGCAGCTCGGCGGCGACCAGCCGCCGCCAGACGTCGAAGGGGAAGAGCTCGGGGTCCGGGACGCCCACGCGGAAGTCGTAGGTCACCTCGCCGTCGGTGCCGACGGGGCTCGGCCCGAAGGTCCAGGTGGAGCGGGGGCGCACGGCGCCTGGGCGGCGCCGGCCCCGGGTCGCCCCCTCGGGGGCGATCTCCGCGACGAAGGTGCCGGCGCCGACCCGCGCGGTGAGGAAGCCCTCGGCGACGAGCCGCTCGTACGCCTGGGTGACGGTGCCGCGAGACACCTCGAGGCGGGTCGCCAGCTCCCGGCTCGCGGGGAGGCGGTCACCCGCGCGCAGCCGTCCGTCGCGCACCGCTGCGCGCAGCTCGCGGTAGAGCTGGGCGGTGAGGTCGCCGGCCCCGTCGAGGCGGACGTGCAGGTCCACGTGCGGAACCTACTCGTGCCGTGACGCCACGGCGGTCGGCCGGGTCCACGTGACCGACGACGAGCCCGCCGTGCCCGGCGCAGTATCGTGAGCCGGTGGACCGCGCATCCGCTCAGGGCTGGCTCGACCGCTACGTGCAGGCGTGGCTGTCGTACGACCCGGTCGCGGTGGCGGACCTGTTCAGCGTGGGCGGCACGTACCGCTACCACCCCTACGACGAGCCGCTCGTCGGCCAGGCCGCGGTCGTGGCGTCGTGGCTCGGCGAGAGCGCCGACGGTAGGGCGTCCACGCGTGACGCGCCGGGCACCTACGAGGCGGCGTACACACCGGTCGCCGTGGACGCTGACACCGTGGTGGCGACGGGTCTTACGCAGTACCGCGACGAGCCGGGTGGTCCGGTGGTGCAGACCTTCCACAACTGCTTCGTCATGCGCTTCGACGCGGACGGGCGCTGCCGCGACTTCACCGAGTTCTTCGTCCGCCGCCCCTGATCGCCGGCGCCGAGGCTCGTCCCGCTCGGTCGGGAGGGCCCGGTCGTGCCGGTCGCTGACCGGCCATGACAGCGGCGTGTGCGCGCCGTGCCAGCGGCGCCCCCCAGGATCGGAGCATGTCCACCAACGACCTCATGATCGACGCCGAGGGCCTGCGTAAGCGCTTCGGCACCACCCAGGCCCTCGATGGGGTCGACCTCGCCGTACCGGCCGGCACCGTCCTCGGTGTCCTCGGTCCCAACGGCGCCGGC
>JBDSYO010000144.1:0-4700 GCA_039925625.1 Lapillicoccus sp.
GCGTCGATGCCCCCCTCGACATGCGGATGGACCAGTCGGGCGGTGACACCGCGGCCGACGTCCTCAACACCTACGAGACCGACGACCTCACCCGCATCCTGCGCGAGTACGGCGAGGAGCGGTTCGCGCGGCCCATCGCCAAGGCCGTCGTGCGCCAGCGCGAGAAGGCGCCGTTCACGACCTCCGCGCGTCTGGTCGAGCTGCTGCGCGGCGTCGTGCCGGCCGCGTCGCAGCGCAGCGGCGGCCACCCGGCCAAGCGCACCTTCCAGGCGCTGCGCATCGAGGTCAACCACGAGCTCGCGGCCTGGGAGGCGGCCCTGCCCGCCGCCGTCGACGCCCTCGCGGTCGGGGGCCGGGTCGCCGTGCTCAGCTACCACTCCCTCGAGGACCGCATCACCAAGCAGACGCTCGCTGCGGGGGCGCGGTCCAGCTCGCCCCCGGGCCTGCCGGTCGAGCGGCCCGAGGACGCGGCATACCTGCGGCTGCTGACCCGCGGTGCCGAGGAGCCGGGCGAGGACGAGGTCGTCGCCAACCCTCGCGCCGCCTCCGCACGGCTGCGGGCGGCGGAGCGCGTCACGGCGCGTCGCGCCACCCTGCGCGCCACAGGCACAAAACTCAGCAGCACCACGAAAGGACGTCGGGGATGAGTCAGAGCCAGCTCAGCGCGACCGCGGCCCATCCGCGGCTGGGACGGGAGGCGTCGTCCTCGCTCAGCCGGGGCTACGGCCGCCGGGCCCCGCTCGACCGGCTGCGCGTCGTCCCCACGGCCATCGGGCAGACCGGCAACGGCGTCTTCGCCGTCGTCTGCATGGTGCTGCTCACCGCCGGGCTCGCCGCGCTGCTCATGATGAACACCGCCCTCGCGTCGGGGATCTACCAGATGAAGGACCTCCAGGCACGGTCCGGCACCCTCACCGACACCCAGGAGCAGCTGACCCAGACGGTCGACGACCTGCGCTCACCTCGCACCCTCGCCGACAAGGCCCAGGCCCTCGGCATGGTGCCGGCCAAAAGCATGGCGTTCATCCGGCTCTCCGACGGCGCCGTCATCGGCGTGGCAGAGCCGGCCACGGCCGAACAGCGCCTTAACGTCGTGACCACGCCGGCGGTGCCGCCACCGGCCCCGGCGCCTGTCGCACCCGCCGAGCCCGCCGCACCCGCCGCACCGGCACCCGCGGCCACCCCGACCCCCTGAGCTCCTGCCTGATGACCGTCCCGATCATGACCGCCGAGGTGACCGCGTGACCCCACGGAGCAGCCCGGGCAGCCCGGGTGGCACGCGCACGCGGACCCCCTCCGGACCCTCGGCGCGGCGGCCCGAGGCGACCCGCACGAGCGCCCCCCGCACCTCCCGTGACCCGGCCGACGAGCGCCAGCCGCGGCCGGGTGGTGGGGGCTCCGGCCGGCCCCCACGCCCGCCGCTTCCCCCACGGCGTCGGCGCACGGTCGCCGTCGCCAACCCTCACCGCCGGGTGCGGCTCATGCTCGTCGCAGCGATCTTCGTCTTCACCGTCTTCGGCGCCCAGCTGCTGCGCGTTCAGGCGTTCGACGCGTCCAAGACCCAGGCGGCCGCCCTCGACAAGCGGCTGGCCACGACGGTCACCCCCGCCCTGCGCGGTCAGATCCTCGACCGCAACGGCGTCGTCCTCGCCTCGAGCGTGGAGCGCAAGACGGTCTACGCCGACCAGAAGGTCGTCCCCACCTACTCCACCAAGGTCGACGGCACGCGTCAGACCGTCGGCGTGGTGGGGGCCGCGGGCGCGCTCGCACCGCTGCTGGGCACCACCGCCGAGGCGCTGGTCCCGCAGCTCATGGGGACGCAGTACCGGGTCATCGCCAAGGATGTGACGCCCCTGGCCTGGCGCCAGATCCAGGCCCTCGGCATCCCCGGGCTCTACAGCGAGCCCACCTCCGCGCGGGTCTACCCGGCCGGCATGACGAGCGCGCCTCTGGTCGGCTTCGTCCAGAAGGACGGCACGGCCGGCGGCGGCGTCGAGGTCATGGCCGACCCCGCCCTCAAGGGCACGCCGGGCAAGCTCGTCTACCAGCGCGCCCAGGACGGGACGATCATCCCCGGCACGGAGACCGAGGACACCGCGCCGGCCAACGGCGCCGACGTCCACCTCACCATCGACGCCGACCTGCAGTGGTTCGCCCAGAACCAGATCGCCAACATGGTCACGCAGAGCCAGGCGCTGTCGGGCTACGTCGTGGTGCAGGAGGTCAAGACCGGCAAGCTGCGGGCCGTCGCGTCCTACCCCACCTTCGACCCCGACAACGTGGGCAAGGCCTCGGCCGACGCGCTCGCCAACCACGCCTTCCAGGACGTCTACGAGCCCGGCTCCACCGGCAAGGTCATGTCCATCGCGACCTCCATCGAGCAAGGGGTCGTTCAGCCCACGACCCAGCTCATCGTCCCCAACCGGCTGCCGCGCGAGGGCACGAGCTTCAAGGACGACGAGGACCACCCCACGCTCAACCTCACGGTCGCGGGCGCCCTGGCCATGTCGAGCAACATCGGCACCATGCTCGCCACCGAGAAGGTGCCGACGGCCACCATGGAGGACTACTTCCACAAGTTCGGGATCGGGTCCCCCTCGGGGGCGGGCTTCCCCGGCGAGTCGCCGGGCATCCTCGCCAAGGCCGCCGACATGAGTGGCTCGCAGCGGTACACGATCCTCTTCGGCCAGGGCTACTCGCTCAGCGCCATCCAGGCCGCAGGCGTCTACCAGACCCTCGCCAACGGGGGGGTCCGGATCCCGCCGAGCCTGGTGGAGAGCACCACCGACGCCTCGGGTGTGGTCACGCCGGCCACTCCCCAGCAGGGCATCCGGGTCGTCTCGAAGGACACGGCGACGAAGATGAGCCAGATGCTCGAGGAGGTCGTCGGCCCGCACGGAACGGCGCCCAAGGCGAAGATCGACGGCTACCGGGTCGCCGGCAAGACCGGCACGGCGAACCGCTACGACCCGACCGTCGGGGCCTACAGCGGCTACACCGCCTCGTTCATCGGGTATGCCCCGGCCGACGACCCCCAGTACGTCGTGGCCGTGACGCTCCAGCGCCCGGTCCAGGGCCACTTCGGCGGTCAGCTCGGGGCCCCGGTCTTCAAGGACGTCATGACCTACGCGCTGCAGAAGGGGCAGATCGCCCCCACCAACACCGTGGCCCCCGTCATCCCGCTCAGCTCGACCGACTCCTCCTGGGACCCCAACGACCCGGCGGTCCTCAACGGTGAGAAGAAGACCCGATAGCCTCGCCCGCGTGCTGTCCCCGCGTCCCACCTCGGTCGACGCGGTGGCGGTCGCCGAGGTCGCGCGGGTGGTCGGAGCGCCCCTCGCCGAGGGCCCCGGGGACGTCCATGACGTGCAGGTGAGCGGCGTCAGCCTCGACTCACGAGCGGTCCGACCCGGTGACCTGTATGCCGCCCTGCCGGGCCGGCGCGAGCACGGCGCCGACCACGCGGCTCAGGCGGTCGCGGCCGGGGCCGCCGCGCTGCTCACCGACCCCGCCGGCCTCGCCCGCCTCGGCCACCACCCCGAGGATCTCGACCCCGTGCCGGTCCTCGTCGTCCCCGACCCCCGGGCCGTTCTCGGCGCCGCGGCGGCCCTGGTCTACGGGGACGCCGCCCACGGCCTGACCCTCGTCGGGATCACCGGGACCAACGGCAAGACGACGACGGCCTACCTCCTCGAGTCGGGCCTACGGGCCCTGGGGGAGCCCACCGGGCTCATCGGCACGGTCGAGACCCGCATCGGCGACACCCGGGTCAAGTCGGTGCGCACCACCCCCGAGGCGCCTGACCTGCACGCCCTCTTCGCCGTCATGCGCGAGCAGGGCGCCGCGACCGTGGTCATGGAGGTCTCCAGCCACGCCTTGGCGCAGCATCGCGTCGACGGCGCCGTCTTCGACGTCGCCCTCTTCACCAACCTCTCCCAGGACCACCTCGACTTCCACGAGACCATGGAGGGCTACTTCGCCGCCAAGGCCGCCCTCTTCACCCCGGAGCACGCCCGCCAGGGTGTGGTCTGCGTCGACGACCCCTGGGGCGTGCGCCTCGCCGCCGAGTCGGGCGTCCCGGTCGTCACCGTCGGCTCCCGCCTCGGCGTCCGCGCGGACTGGGTCGTCGAGCACCACGGCGACGGCCCCCGCTTCGCCCTCGTCGGCCCCACGGGCCACCTCACCCTCCAGTGCCACCTCCCCGGCGAGTTCAACGTCGTCAACACCGCCACGGCCGCCGTCGCCCTCCTCGAGCTCGGCCACAGCCCGGACCAGGTACAGCGAGCCATGGAGACCGAGCCGCTCGTCCCCGGTCGCATGGAGGTCGTCACCGCGACCGAACCGGACCCCGAGCGCGACCCGCGCTGCATCGTCGACTACGCGCATACGCCCGACGCCGTCGAGGCCGCCCTGCGCGCCCTGCGGCCGTCGACCCCCGGCCGGCTCGTCGTCGTCCTCGGCGCGGGCGGCGACCGCGACCGGGGCAAGCGAGCCGCCATGGGGGCGGCCGCGGCCGAGTGGGCCGACCACGTCATCGTCACCGACGACAACCCCCGGTCCGAGGACCCAGCCGCGATCAGAGCCGAGGTGAGATCAGGAGCCGCCGAGGGCTTGGGCCGGAGCGTGGATGGGTCTGGCGGGAGCGCGAGCTTGCGAGCGCGGATGGTTGCTCCGGGCCAAGCCCTCGGGGGCTCCTCCCA
>JBDSYO010000145.1:0-13146 GCA_039925625.1 Lapillicoccus sp.
TGCTTGCCGGTGAGCAGGTCGGTGACCCGCCGGTAGAAGAGCTGGTCGGAGGAGCCGGAGAGCAGGTCGTCGTCGGAGCCTTCGAGGCCACCGCCGGCGCCGTAGGTGTAGGAGAAGTACCCCGTCACGTGGCTGTAGAGCCCGGCCTGGGGGTAGGACCGCTGGTACTTGATCTCCGCGTTGGGCGTCGGCTGCGAGACCGCGACGGGCTGGTCGCCGACGAGGATCGTGCCGCGCTGCCGCGAGTAGTTGTCGAGCAGGGTGCGCCGGTTGTCGGGGCGCGCATTGATCGACGGGGCGAAGATGACCTGGATCAGGGTGGTCGAGACGAAGAGCGCAGCGAACAGCAGCGCGACGACGGTGGACACACGACGCAGGGGCCCGTTCATCGCATCGCCACCACCTCGGTGGCGTTGGGGGCGTCGCTGGGCTGCGCCGCCACCGGCTGCTCGTCGTCGGTGACGGGCCGGCGGGCCTGGTCGGAGATCCGCAGCAGGATGGCCATGAGGGTCCAGTTGGCCAGCAGCGACGAGCCGCCCAGGGACATGAACGGGGTGGTCAGGCCGGTGAGCGGGATCACCCGCGTGACCCCGCCGATGACGACGAACACCTGCAGCGCGACGGAGAAGGCCAGGCCGAAGGCGAGCAGCTTGCCGAAGCCGTCGCGCACCCCGAGCGCGGTGCGCAGCCCGCGCTCGACGAACACGGCATACAGCGCGAGCAGGGCCCCGACCCCGAACAGGCCGAGCTCCTCGCCGAAGCTCGTGAAGATGAAGTCGCTGTTCGCGAACGCGACGAGCCAGGGCCGGCCCTGCCCCAGCCCCGTGCCGAACAGCCCCCCGGCGGCGAGGCCCATGATGCCCTTGGCCAGCTGGTCGGACTGCTCGAGCGAGGCCTGGGAGAAGGGGTCCAGCCAGAGGCCCACCCGCTCCTGCACGTGGTCGAAGATCCGGTAGGCCAGGTAGGCGCCGGCCGCGAACAGCAGCAGACCGATGGCGATCCAGCTCACCCGCTCGGTGGCGACGTAGAGCATGCCGACGAACAGGCCGAAGAAGAGCAGCGACGAGCCGAGGTCCTTCTCGAAGACGAGGACGGCCAGGCTCACCAGCCAGGCGATGAGGATCGGCCCGAGGTCGCGCCCGCGCGGGAAGGTGAAGCCGAGGACGCGCCGGCCGGTGAGCGACAGGACGTCGCGCACGGAGACGAGGTAGCCGGCGAAGAAGATGGTGAGCGTCAGCTTGGCGATCTCGCCGGGCTGGAACGACAGCGGCCCGAGCCGGATCCAGATGCGGGAGCCGTAGATCGTCGTGCCCAGGCCGGGGACCAGCGGCAGCAGGAGCAGGACGAGGCCGATGGCCATGGCGGTGAAGGTGCGTCGGCGCAGCAGGCGGTGGTCGCGCACGAACACGATGAACACCGCGGCGATGACGACGGAGAGTCCGGTCCAGACCAGCTGGCGGCCGGCGTCGCTGTCGATGCCGGTGCGCCCTCCGGCGAGGTCGAGCCGGTGGATCATGACGAGCCCGAACCCGTTGAGCAGCGTGGCGATCGGCAGCAGGAGCGGGTCGGCGTAGGACGCGCGCCAGCGCAGCACGAGGTGGAAGACGAGGACGAGCCCGAGCAGGCCGCCGCCGACCGTGACCAGCTGTGCCGGCACCGTCTCGCGCACCCCGAGGTCGACGCTCACCCAGGCGAGCAGCGTGATGCCGACGGCGAGGAGCAGCAGAACGAGCTCGACGTTGCGGCGCGTGCGCGGGGTGATCGTCTCGACGATGGTGTTCACGGCGTCGACCCGATGGTGATGGAGGGGTTGGGCCCATTGGGCGGAGTGGGCAGGGTGGGCACGACGGCGGTGACGGTGAGCGTGGCGCCCGGCGTCGGGGTGCTCCCCGAGGTGGCCGAGCCCGTCGTGATGGGGCTCGTCGTCGTGGGGCTCGGGACGGTCACGGGCACCTGGCCGCAGGGGGTGCCGCCCGCGGCGACGCCGCGACAGCTGACGGCGGTCTGGCGCAGGGTGGTCATCCGCGCCTCGGCGTCGGCCCGGCTGCCGATGGGCGTGCCGGTGCGGACGAGGTCCTGCACGTAGGTGGGGAGGTCGCTCAGCGGCACGTCGCTGACACTGTCGACGTGAGAGAGGCTGATCGGGCCGATGCTCTGGTCGACGCCCTGCCAGACTGCGACGTAGCCACCGGATGCCTTGACGAAGTACTGGCTCTGCGACCAGGCGTAGGCGGCATACCCGGTGCCGACGAGCACCAGCGCGACCGCCGCGGCGACGAGGGTGCGCCGCACCCAGACCACCCGCGTCGTCCGCGGCTCGTCGGCGAGGGCCGGACCGTCGTCCTCGGGGGCCGGCGTGCGGGTGGAGCGGGTGAGCTGGGCGGCCTTCTCGGCCGGGCTGACGGGTAGGCCGCGGGTCCGCTTGCCCTCGCGGTCGCGCAGGGAGGCGGCGCCGACGATCTGCGGGGCGGTGCTGGGGGCCTCGGACTCCCTCAGGTCGATCGCATCGGCGACGACGACGGTGACGTTGTCGCGGGCACTGGCCTTGAGCGCGACCTCGACGAGCCGCTCGGCCGCGGCGGCGGGGCTGGCCGCGTCGGTGAGGATCTCCTCGATGATGTCGCGCCGGACGAAGTCGCTGAGGCCGTCGGAGCACAGCAGGTAACGGTCGCCGGCCCGCAGCTCGCGCATCGACAGGTCGGGCTCGTCGTCGCCCTGACCGGTCATCACCCGGGTGACGAGGGAGCGCTGCGGGTGGTCCTCCGCCTCCTCGGGCGTGATCCGCCCCTCGTCGACGAGCTGCTGCACGAACGAGTGGTCCTTGGTGATCTGGCTGAGGGTGCCGTCGCGCAGCAGGTAGGCCCGGGAGTCGCCGATGTGAGCCATGGCGAGCTTGTTGCCGCTGCGCAGCATGACGATGGTCGTGCTGCCCATGCCGCGCAGCTTGGGGTCGTCGTCCATGGCCTGGCGCAGACGGCGGTTCGCGTCGCGCACCGACCGCTCCAGCGTGGGCAGGGCCTGCTCGGCGCTGATGCTCTCGCCGTCGAGCGGGGCCAGCTGGCCCACGATCATCGAGCTGGCGACGTCGCCGGCGGCGTGGCCGCCCATCCCGTCGGCCAGGACGAGCAGGTGCGGACCGGCATACCCGCTGTCCTCGTTGCGGGACTTCGGGCCCAGCCCGAGGTCGGTCCGCGCCGCGTAGCGCAGGGCGATGGCCATGGGTCAGTCCCGCAGTTCCAGCGTGGTGCGGCCCACCTTGACCACGGACCCCGACTCGACGGGCACGGCGCCGGTGATCTTCGCGCCGGCGACGACGGTGCCGTTGCGGGAGCCGAGGTCCTCGACGAACCAGCCCTCGGCGCGCGGGAAGATCCGCAGGTGGCGGCCCGAGGCGAACTCGTCGTCGATGACGAGGGTGCACTCGGGGTTGCGGCCGACGACCACGCCCTGCCGGCCGAGGGGCAGGGAGGTGCCCGCCATCTGGCCGTCCGTGACGACGAGGGTCGTCGGCGGGCGGCGACGACGGGGTTGGCGCGGCGCGGCGGCGGCCCCTGCTCCGGCCGCAGCCGCGACGGGCGCGCGGGGGGCCGGCGCCGGAGTAACCGGTCGTGCCCCGGCCCGGCGGTCGGCCCGCGACCGGTGGGAGACCCGCGTGCCGTAGAGGTCACGGCGCAGCACGGCGGCCAGCGACAGCACGAAGACCCACAGCAGCGCGAGCAGGCCGAGGCGGACGATCGTGTAGGTCAGCTCGCTCATCGGGTCACCGGGTCACCGCTTGCCAGGACGGAACACCGCCTGGGTCCGGCCGACGGTGATCTGGTCCCCCTCGTCGAGCCGGGTGCTGGTGATGCGCTGGCCGTTGACGAAGGTGCCGTTGGTGGAGCCGAGGTCACGGATCGACGTGACGAGATGGGGACCGTCGTTGGTGACGCGCACCTCGCAGTGGCGCCGCGAGATGCCGGGGTCGTCGAGCACGATATCGGCGAGCTCGTCGCGGCCGATGACGGTATGCGCACCGATGAGCGGGTAGCGCTCGCCGTCGACGACGAGCCACGGGCGCTGCACCGGGGCGTGCGCCTGCCGCTGCGGCGGCGCCGACACGGGGGCGTTCTGCGCCGGCGGCACCGGCTGACGGTCGGGCAGCTGGGTGCTGGGGGCGATCGAGCGCCGGCTGGTGGCCGGGCGCACGCGGAACACGCCCGTCTCCAGCTCCTCGTCGCGGTGGAACGTCACCTGCACCGGGCCGCCCGGCTGGTAGCGCTGCGAGTCGGCGTGCTCCTGCGCGGCGGCCACCAGCTCGTCGGAGAGGGCCTCCTCGTAGCCGGACAGCCGCTCGAAGTCGGTGCCGCTCAGCTCCACGGTGTAGATGTTGGGGACGATGGTGCGGCCGTGGCCCATGACCGCGGCGCGGTCGTCCATGGCCCGGCGGATGGCGGAGGCCAGCTCGACCGGCTGCACCTCGGACTTGAAGGCCTTCGCGAAGGCGCTGCTGACCGCTCGCTCCAGGCCGCGCTCGACCTTGTCGAACAGTCCCACGCACATCTCCTTGTTCTTCTCGCGTCCCCGCCGGGGAATCGCGTTCATGGTAGCCGCCAGGGGCTCCAGGGTCGGGAAGCACGAGACGAGCGTGAGCGGGCAGCGGCCCGGGTTCGTAGGCTGGGGCGATGCGGATCGAGCTGCCGGAGGGCTACGTGCCCCCCCAGCCGACCCACCCGCACTACGGCTACCTCACCCCGGAGGAGCTCGCCGAACTGCAGGCCGCTGAGGACGCGGAGCACGAGGCTGCGAAGGACGAGGGGCAGGGCATCGTCGTGCCGGCCCTCGACCCCGATGCCGGTATGCCGCTGGCCGCGCCCTCGCCGTGGGCGCCGGAGTCGGAGTCGGAGCCCGAGCCGGAGCCGGAGCCGGAGCCGGAGCAGATTCCGGTGATGCCCGAGGCTCCCGACGAGGCGACCCGCCCGCGGCCCACCGGCTGGGTCCCGCAGGCCCCGCCCGAGCCATCGCCGACACCGACACCCTCACCGGCGCCATCGGGCGAGCCGCGGTGGGACGCCTACCGGCAGGAGTGGGTCACGGCCCCGGCCGCGGCGGCCGAGGAGCCACCCCCCGACGTCGCGGCCGCAGCCGGTGGGCGGGCGTCCTCCAGCTCGTGGACGAGCGCCGACGGTCAGCGCTACCGCTGGGACGCCCACGCACAGGAGTGGATCGCCGAGGCCCCCGACCCGACCTGAGCCGCGCCCACCCGTCCCGGCCCGCGCGGTTTGGCGATGCTGCGCAGGATGCAGCACACTGGACCCCGCGCGCGAGTGGCGGAATGGCAGACGCGCTGGCTTCAGGTGCCAGTGCCCGCAAGGGCGTGGGGGTTCAAGTCCCCCCTCGCGCACAGTTGGACCGGGTTCGGGTCGGGAGCCGCCGGGGCGTGATCCCGCCCCCGCGGCTCCCGATCCGCACGCCGACCCTTTCGGGAACTCCCGTTCGTTCAATGGTCGTGCCGACCTCTATGCCGCTGTGGACCGGTCGGGCGGCGGGTCGCGCCCTGGCCGCCTCGACCCGGTGGGCCGCCGGCCAGGCGCTGCCGGCCGTCTGCTGCTCGCGACGCACGGACGAGCCGGTCGTCGCCCTCACCTTCGACGACGGGCCGCACGAGGCCCTCACGCACGGGGTGCTCGACGTGCTGGCCCGCCACGACGCCGAGGCGACGTTCTTCGTCATCGGCGAGCGCGTCGCCGGCAACGAGGGGGTGCTCACCCGGATCGTCGACGACGGCCACGAGCTGGGCAACCACCTGATGAGCGACGAGGCCTCGATCCTGCTGCCCCGGCACCAGTTCCTCGGCGACCTGACGCGCAACAGCGAGCTGCTCGCCGACTACCAGGAGGTCACCTGGTGGCGACCGGGGTCGGGCTGGATGACGCCGTCGATGGTGCGCGACGGCGCCGAGCGCGGTGTGCGGTGCGCCCTGGGCACGGTGGCCATCGCCGACGGGCCACCCCCCGACCGCGGGTCGTGGCGCGAGCAGCGGCTGCTCGCCCAGATCGACGCGGGCGCGGTGGTCGTGCTCCACGAGGGCACGCAGGCCCGCTCCGATGTCGTCGACACGACCGACTGGCTCTTGGCCCGGCTGGCCGAGCGCGGCCTGCGCAGCGTGACCATGAGCGCGCTCGGACGCGCATAGCGGACGGTCAGGACGAGGCGACGAGCAGCAGGAACGTCGTCGTCGCCGCGACGATCTGCTGCTGGGCGGCGGCGCGGTCGATGGTCGCGGTGCCGTCGCCGGCCTGCGGACCGTAGTCGCCGAAGTAGGCGTGAACGCCGCCGGGGACGGCCGTGAAGACGGCTGCGGGAGGCAGCTTCGCGCGGCTCGCCTCGATGTCCGCGGGGGTCGAGAGGCCGTCGGCGGTGCCGGAGACGGAGGCGACGACGAGGTCGGTGCGGTCCGCGAGCGAGGTGAGCGGGTAGGAGGCCCAGAACAGCAGACCCCGCACCCCGGTGTCGGGCCGCGCGGCGTACACGCCGGCGGCGACCCCGCCGAGGCTGTGGCCGCCCACCGCCCAGCGGGTGACCTCCGGATGCCCGGCGACGACGTCGGCCGGGTCGCCGATGGCGAGGAAGCCGATGTCGACGGGTTGCTTGACGACGACGACGAGGTAGCCCGCCGCGCTGACCTGCTGCAGGAGCGGGACGTACGCCCGCGGGTCGACCTTGGCGCCGGGCTGGAAGACCAGGCCCGCCGCCGGTGCCCGCCCGGGGGTGAGCGTGATCCGGGTGGGTGACTCGCTTACCCGCACGGCCGGGGTGCCGGCCATCGCGGCCACGGCCCCCGGCTCGGCGGTGGCGGGCACCAGGTAGACCAGGGACCCCAGCACCACGAGGGAGAGCAGCGCCGCGAGGCCGCGGCCGACCACCGTCGCCACCCGGTGGCGGGGCCGGTCGGCCGGGACCGGCCGCAGACCGGTGCCGACGAGCCACAGTCCGACGACGACGCATACCGCAAGCAGGACGGGGTATGCCGGGTGGCCGGCGAGCAGCGACCCGCGGGACAGCACCGCGCAGACCCCGGCGACGAGGATCCACAGCGAACCGACGATCGCTCGCCAGGCGGACCGGCGCCGTCGGGTGGAAGACTCGGGCCCCGAGGACGACATCACGGTCGCAGCCTCGCACGCCGAGCTTTCGGGAGTCGGGGAAGGATGCCCATGGACAGCAGGGTCGCGCTGGAGCCGGAGACGGGGTCCGGTGCTCCCGCCGACCCGCAGACGAGCGACGAGGCCGACGAGGAGGCCCTCGAGGAGCTGTTGGGCCGGGTGGCCCAGTGGGACCAGGCGATCCGCGACCGTGACGAGCCACTGGCCCGACAGCTGCTGCATCCCGGTTTCGCACTCGAGCTGGTGCAGCCCGTGCGCAGCGTCATGCGGCACGACGTCTGGCTGGAGGTGCTGTCCGACTACGTCGTGCACGAGTGGGAGGTGGAGGACCAGCTCGTCGACCTCGACGGTGACTACGCCGCGTTGCTGCAACGGGTGCGGATGCGTGCCACGGTGATGGGGGAGGACCGCAGCGGCATCTTCGTCGTGTCCGACCTCTGGCGGCGCGTCGGGGGCGAGTGGGTGGTGTGGCGGCGGCACTCGACCCCGTTCTCCGCGGGCCGGATCGGCGCCGAGCCAAGCCGGTAGGCGTCAGGCCGAGAGGGTGCTCCAGCGGATCGACAGCCCGAGCCCGAAGAGCAGGATCACAGCGGCGAGCGCGATGAAGCCCGCACTGACGTCGACGTCCTGCTGCTGCACCGTGACGTGGCGCGGGAGGTTGGCGAGCACGTCAGTGAGCTGACCGGCGTCGGTGGCCGCGAAGTACTCCCCGCCGGTCGTCGTCGCGACGGTGCGCAGGGCGTCCTCGTCGACGACGAGGAAGCTGCGGGCGCCGCCGAGACCGCCGCCCCCGGGGCCGGCGTCGCGGCCGCCGAACCGGTTCTGCGCGGACCCGCCGAGCTGAGAGCGTGAACAGACCATCTGCGCGGGGTTCTGCGTCCCGAAGCCGATGGGGTAGATCCGCACGCCGCGGGCTGCGGCCTGCAGCGCGGCGTCCTGCGGCGTGGTGCCCCGGGTGTTGGCGCCGTCGGTGAGCAGGACGATGATCTCGGGCGCGGTCTGGACGCCGCCGGTCGACGGCGGGGTGCTGCCGCCCGAGCCCTCGGTCGGGGCCGGCTTGGGGATCGAGGAGCCGTCGGGGTTGGGTCCCGTATCCGGGTCGCTCGGGACGACGTTGGGGTCGATCTCGGAGATGGCGTCCAGCGACTTGAGGATCGCCGCGCCGATGGTGGTGCCCCGTCCCGTCGTCACCGCGTCGAGGGTGCGCAACAGGTCGTCGTGGCTCGTGGTGGGGGCGACGGCGAGCTGGGCGAAGCCGGAGAAGAGAACCAGGCCGATCTTCGTCTCGTCGTTCTGACCCTGGATGAACGTTCGGACGGCGGCCTGGGCGGCGGTGAGCCGGTTGGGGTCGACGTCGGTGGAGCACATCGAGCCGGAGACGTCGAGCGCGAGGATCACGGTGGCGCTCGAGACGGGCACGTCCGTGCGCACCTGCGGACGCGCGCCAGCGACGCCGAGCAGCCCGAGGCTGGCCAGCACCAGGGCGATCGGCACGTGCCGGCGCCAGCGGCGGCGAGGACCCACCGCCGTGCGGACGAGGGCCACGTTGGAGTGGCGGACGGCCGTGGGCCGACGGCGCCGCAGCTGCCAGAGGTAGGCGGCGAGGAGCAGGGGCACCGCCAGCAGCAGCAGGAGCAGGAACGGCTGGTCGAACGACATCTCAGATCACCCGGCCCTGGCGCAGCACGGAGACGACGGCGCCCGCGAGCAGGAGCAGCGCGGCGAGGCCGGCGACGAGCGACGTGACCTCGTGGGGCACCGTGCGGGTCACCCAGCCGAGGTCGATGGTGCGGTAGACGTTCGAGAGGGAGGCGGCGTCGGTGGCGGCGTAGTAGGTGCCACCGGTGGTCTCGGCGATCTGCTGGAGCCCGGCCTCGTCGAGCTTGGTCGCGATACTGAAACCGTTCACCTCCAGCGTCGTGCCCGCAGCGCTCCCGAGGCCGATGGGGTAGATCTTCACTCCGGCGGCGGAGGCGAGGTCGGCGAGGTCGGCCGGGTCCGGACCACTGGTGTTCTCCCCGTCGGTGAGCATGACGATGGACGTGCCTCCGTAGTAGCCGATGGGCGTCTCGGTGGCGTTGCCGTTCTCGCTGTCGCCGCTGGACTGGATCGGCTTGCCGGCGATGGCGCTCAGCGAGGTGAGGATGCCGCGGCCCAGCGACGTGTCGCCCTCGGGCTTGAGCCGGGCCACCGCCGCGAGCACCTGGTCCTTGTCGGTCGTCGGCTGCTGCACGATGAGGCCGTTGCCGCCGAAGGCGACCACCGCGATCTTCACCGTCGCCGGCTGGTTGTCGACGAACCCCTTCGCGGCCGCCTTGGCCGCGTCGAGCCGGGTGGGCTGGATGTCCTTGGCCCCCATGCTCGTCGACACGTCGAACGCGAGTACGACGGTGCCCTCGCGGCGTGGTTCCGCCACCGCGGCCACCGGACGGGAGAGGGCCAGCAGCATCACGGCGAGGGCGGCGACGAGCAGGGCGGGGGCGAGGTGCCGCCACCGGTCGCGGCCCGCGGGCCGGGGCACGACGAGACCCTGGGCGGCGAGCCCCGCGCGGCGGTCCCGCTGGCGCCGGAGCAGGCGCCGGTAGGCGACGAGCACGAGGGGGAGGGCCAGCAGCCCGAGAAGGGCCCAGGGCCACTGCAGCGTCATCGGCGTCGCTTCCGGTCGGAGGCGATGCGCAGCAGCGAGCGTACGAGGTCCTCGTCGGTGCGCACCTGGTGGAGCTCGACGCCTGCTCCGCGGGTGACCTCCTCCAGCCTCGCCTGCTGCTCGGCCGCGGCGGCGCGCATCCGGTCGCGGAAGGCGGGGTCGGAGGTGTCGACGAAGATCTGCTCACCCGTCTCGGCGTCCTCGACGTAGATCGAGCCGACGTCGGGCAGCTCGCTCTCGCGCGGGTCGCTGACCTGCAGCGCGACCACCTCGTGGCGGCGGGCCAGGCGGCCGAGGGCATGCTCCCACCCCGGTTCGCTGATGAAGTCGGAGACGACGAGCACGACCGACCGTCGCTTGATGATGCCGGCCGACTGGTGCAGCAGGGCGCCGAGGTCGGTGACGGGGGGCCGGGGGGTGGGCTGGTCGCGGTCGCGGCGACGGCCGAGCCGGGGGCGTCCGGGCGGACGCGTGGGGGCGGCCGGTCCCGCCTCGCGCCGGGTCAGCAGGGCATGGGCGATGCGCAGCACCTGGCCCCGCCCCGACGCCGGCGGGATGACCGTCTCGATGCCCTGGTCGAAGACGACGACGCCGACCCGGTTGCCGCGCCGCGCCAGCACGAGCCCGAGGGTGGTCGCGACCTCGGCGAGGACGAGGTCCTTCTGGCGGTTCACGGGCCCGAACCCCATCGACGCCGAGTGGTCGAGGAGCAGCCAGGCGGTGATCTCGCGGTCCTCGACGTACTCCCGCACGTAGGGGGTGTCCATCCGCGCCGTGACGTTCCACTCGATGTGCCGCAGGTCGTCGCCGGGCTCGTACTCGCGCAGGTTGGTGAAGTCGAGGCCGTCGCCGCGGAAGAGGCTGCGGTAGTCGCCCTGGAGACGGCCGTCGAGCCGGCGCACGACCCGCCACTCGAGCTGCCGGAGCAGTCGCTCCGGCGTCAGCGTGGCGGTCTGGTCCACGGCGAGCCACCGGGGCTGTGCCCGCCGGGAACGCCGGCCTGGGCCGGCCGCTCCCGCAGCGGGGTCTGCGGCACGGGCACCGAGTCGAGGATCGGCGTCAGCAGGTCGTCGGCGCTCATGTCCTCGGCGAGCGCCTCGTAGGAGAGCACGATCCGGTGCCGCAGCACGTCGCGGGCGAGGTCGCGCACGTCGGTGGCCAACGCATACTCACGTCCGCGCAGGTAGGCCAGAGCCCGGGCCGCCAGGATCATGTTGATGGAGGCTCGCGGGCTGGCGCCGTAGGTGAGGTAGCGGGCCAGCTCGGCCCGCCCGACGATCGAGGGGTTGCGGGTCGCGGTGGCCAGCTGCACGGCGTACTCGATGACCCCGGGGTCGACGTAGACCTGGTCGGCCTCCCGCTGGTAGCGCCGCAGCGAGTCGGCGTCGAGCACCTGGTTCGTCGCCGCCAGGGCGCCGATCATCCGCTCGACGACGACGAACTCCTCGGCGGGCGAGGGGTATCCGATGAGCACCTTGAGCATGAACCGGTCGACCTGGGCCTCCGGGAGCTGGTAGGTGCCCTCGGACTCGATGGGGTTCTGCGTGGCCATGACGAGGAACGGGTTCGGCGCGGGGAAGGTCTCCCGGCCGATGGTCACCTGACGCTCCTGCATCACCTCGAGCAGGGCCGACTGCACCTTGGCGGGTGCCCGGTTGATCTCGTCGGCGAGCACGAGGTTGGCGAAGACCGGGCCGAGGGACACCTGGAACTCGCCGTCGCGCTGGTTGTAGATCCGGGTGCCGACGAGGTCGGCCGGCACGAGGTCGGGGGTGAACTGGATGCGCTGGAACTCGCCGCCGATGGCGTGGGCGAGCGTCTTGATGGCCATCGTCTTGGCCAGGCCGGGCACCCCCTCGACGAGCAGGTGGCCCCGGGCGAGGAGGGCGATGATCATCCGCTCCAGCAGGTCGTCCTGGCCGACGATCGTGCGCTTGACCTCGTAGAGGGCCTGCTCGAGGGGATGCGTACGCGTCGGGGGAGCCGGCGGGGTGGGCTGGCCCGGGTGGGGGTCTCGGGGGTGGTCCATGAGGGCTCCTGGCTCGTCCTACTGCTCGTCCTACTGAGGGGGGCTGCCGGCGGCGCCGCCGGCGGTGGCGATGGGGACGGCGAAACCGATGCCGACGAAGAACCCCTGCTGGCTCGGGTTGGCCAGGCCGGTGACGATGCCGACGACCTGCCCGGCGGCGTTGAGCAGCGGGCCGCCGGAGTTGCCGGGGTTGACGGCGGCGTCGATCTGGATGAGGTGCGCCAGACTCTTGCCGTCGCCGACCTTCACGGTGCGGTCGAGCGCGGACACGACGCCGGCTGACAGGGAGTCGGCGAGCCCGAGAGGGTGGCCGACGGCGAAGACCGGGCTGCCGACCTGCACGCCGCCGCCGAGGACGGCCGGCACGAGCGTCTGCGGGAGGGTGCTCGGCAGCAGGGTGGCGATGTCGCTGTCGGGGGTCTGGGTGACGACGGTCGCCGGCGACGAGGTGCCGTCGGTGTAGCTGACGGTCACCGAGTCGGCTCCGGCGACGACGTGCAGCGCGGTGAGGATCGTGCCGTCGGTCTTGACGATGACGCCCGCCCCGGTGGCCTGCTCGGCCCCGGCTGCGGTCGAGCGCCGGGTCGTGATGAGGACGAGCGACGGCTGGATCGCCTGGTACGCCACGGTGGCGGCGGGCGGGGTGGCCGCCTCCGCCTTGGCCTGGGCGTCGACGCCCTTCTGCACCGCGGTGTCGACGTCCTTCTGGGTCACCGCAGCGGTGGGGTTCGGGCGGCTGAGCTCGAAGGCGAGGAGAGCGGCGATGAGGACGAGCACGAGGGTGCCGGCGACCCACAGCCGCGCCGGCACGGCGGCCAGCCGCTCCCTCGTCGCGACGGCCGTACGCCGTACGCCGGCCAAGCGGCCCTGCCCGGGCCGCTGCGGATCACCACCGGGTGCTCCGGTGGTCTCCGCCGACGGCGGCGCGATAAGGCGGGCCACCCGGCGACTCTACGTTCGGGATCGCCGATCCGGCAGGCCCGGGGCCGGACTCATAGGTGTTCGATAGGTTCGCCGACCCCGGGGATCGCTGTGGCCCCCGCGCCGCCCGCGGTTCCGACCGTGCGGAACCCGGCGTTACCCATGGATGAGTCGGGGGTGTTCGAGGACCGGGCGGCGTTGCGGTAGCGGTTGCAGTAGGAGTCGTGGCACAGGTAGGAGCCGCCGCGCATGACCCGGGCGAAGCCGGAGTCGGGGCCGAGCGGGTCGGTGCGCGGCGAGCGCGCGTAGTAGCTCGGGTGCCACCAGTCGGCGCACCACTCCCACACGTTGCCCACCGTCTGGTGGAGCCCGAAGGCGTTCGGGGTGAAGGCGGTCACGGGCGC
>JBDSYO010000146.1:0-6159 GCA_039925625.1 Lapillicoccus sp.
CACCCCGAGACTGAGGGATGCGCGGGGGCTATCGTCCTTTGACAGCTTGGATATCCACATATTCCGCAACGGCGGCAAGGTCCAAGGTGTCGAGACGAGCGACCTCAAGTCCGTGAGGATCTACGGCCCTGACGCACCCGACGGCCATTACTCCATCCGACCGACATCGCGGGATGAGCTGCGGGAGTGGATGGAGACCCGTGGTCAATCCGAAGGGCACCGCCTAGCTCGCGAGCTGCAGTTGGCGGTGACGCAACTACGACTACCGCGAAGGACGATGTGACGCCCTCGGATCCCATTCGCGACGTGACCGCGATCGATGAAGTCTGGGATGTGCTGAACGACGCCCTTATCCAGCTCTATGGCGAGGTGCTCCGCAACACAGGAACGGTGACGTGGCATGCCAACGCACAGGCCACCCCCTACTACCTGCTCAGTGGCTACGCCTACTTCCCACGTAAGCACAGGCCGGACACCGAAGCGCTCGTCGTTTCGGTGCATGTCGGAATAGCCCACGGGGTCATCGACTGGACATCAGACGCCTGCATGGACAGCGGCCCGATGCTGACGGTCGGGCCGTCAAGAACGGAGCCCGACACCACTCCGTTGGCGTCATGGGTCGGGGACGCGCTATCCGACACCATCACCTGGCTGAAGGCAGAGACGCCGAACTTCATCGCGTACCTCAACCAGGAACCCACGCCTTACGACCTCGGCTAGGCGACTTCAGGTGGGCGGGCACGCGCCGTTGTCAGAGAGGGGCGGCCGTGGGCATCGGACCTTGGGACTGCGAACTCTACGCAGTTGAAGGCGCCCAGCTGTGGGCCGCGGGCACGACCGTGACCGCGCGCGTACGTTATTTCGTGCCCGCGGCGTGACAATCGTGCCCGCGGCGAGGACGGGCCCTATCTCCCTGCCTCGGGTGTCGCCGATCGGCGAGCGCGCCGGCATCTCATTGGCCGAGTTGTTGGCGGGGACGGCGAACGTCGTGGTGGCCGGCCAAAACTAAGCACGCACGACAACCGACGGCGCGTTTTGTCCAAGTCCGCCTACGCGGACTCCGGCTAGGGCAGCGGCCACCACCCCCTGTGCTCTGACACTCACCCGGGGGCGGCTGACGGACGTCACGGACTGAGCCGCGCCGAGGATGGTTGTGCCGCGGGCAGATCCGTCCCGTCGTCCGAACGCTGCTCCATCCCCCGCGGGACGACCACTATGGCGACCACCGCGAGCAGGGCGACGACGCAGAAGAAGTAGAAGCCCCAGGGGTACCCGAGCCCCGCCGTCACCAGGGCACCGGTTACCGCCGGACCGACGATCGACCCGATCCGCCCGATCCCCGCCGCCAGCCCCAAGGCCGTGCCCCGGATCTGGGGCGGGTAGACGCGGGTGATGTAGGCGTAGATGAGCACCTGGGCGCTGAAGACGAACAGGCCCGTCAGGAAGACCGCGGCGTTGAGGATCAGCGTCGGCATCCGGATGCTCAGCAGTCCTAGCAGCACGGTGGCGCCTCCGAACCAGATGATGGCGCTGACGCGAATCCCACGAGCGTCGCCCACCATCCCCGCCACGACCAGACCCACGACCCCGCCGAGGTTGAGCAGCAGCAGCATCGTCAGCGAGGTGCCGAGGGCATACCCCGCCGCCTTCATGATGGTCGGGAGCCAGCTGTTGAGCCCGTAGACCAGCAGCAGCCCCATGAACGACGCGACCCACGTGGCGATGCTGACCAGCGCGAACGGCTTCTTGAGGACGTCGCTGACCGGCACCTTCGGGGCTGGGGTCTCCGCAATGAGGACGGGGTTGGTCTCGGGGAGCTTGACCCACATCACGGGCAGGACGAGCAGGCCGACGAGGCCACCGACGACGAAGAGGATCTGCCAGCTGGGCGCGACGACGATCGCCAGCAGCGACGTCAGGACGGCGCCAATGTGGTAGCCGGTCATCGTCAGGGTGGCCGCACGGGCCCGGCGCTCCGGTGCGGTGATCTCACTCATCATGGTCAGCGCCGCGGGAAGGCACGCCCCGAGACCGATCCCCGCGACGAGCCGCAGCAGGCCGAAGACGGCCGCGTTCGGCGCGAGGGGGACGAAGAGGGTGAAGACGGAGAAGAGCGCGATCGACCCCATGAGGGCCAGGCGACGACCCAGCCGGTCGGCGACCGGCCCGACGGCGATGGAGCCGATCATGATGCCGACCAGCGAGATGGTGGTGACGAACGTTGCCTCGGCCGGCCCGATGCCGGCGTACTTGGTCTCGAGGATCGTCGGCAGGGCTGCGCTGAGGGCGACGATGTCGAACCCCTCGAGCATGACGGACGACCAGCAGAGGGCACGGATCCACGAGGTGGAGCGGATTGCGGCCGGGGTCGTCGCCGAGCGAGGTGAGGCCATGTCACGCGTCCTTTGTCCGGCTGGTCGGTCTGGCTGGCAGCGCCCAGGGTAGGGCTCGTCGTGGGGTTGCCGATGTCTGCGCCACCCCTAATGATCAGGAGACCCACGCGTGAGGGCACCGACGCCCGCACCGAAGGAGCCGTCCATGAGCGCACAAGAGCCAGCCGACCGCCTCGACCGTGGCCGGGACCCGTCGAGGGGGCCGTCCCGACCCTCCCGCCGGCAGGTGATCGGTGCCGTGGCCGGTGCAGCGGGGCTCCTCGCTGCGGGGCTCCCCGCCCAGGCGTTGGGCTCGGCGGCCACGAGCGCAATTCCCCGGCCTCTGCCGCTCGACCGCGCCCGCGCGCGGCGATGGGCGGCCGACACCTGGCACGGACTGGTCGCCATGACCGACCCACGCACGGGTCTCGTCGCGGACAACTCCGCCGACTCGCTGCGTCCGTCGGACCAGTCGGGGTGGACGTCGCCCACCAACATCGGCGGGATGCTGTGGAGCACCGTCGTCGCGCGCGAACTCGGCCTCATCTCCCGCGGCGAGTCCACGTCGCGCCTCATCCGCACCCTGCAGACGATCGACCGGATGCCCCGGCATGAGCCCAGCGGCATGTACTACAACTGGTATTCGCCCCAGACGGCCGAGAAGCTGACGGCGTGGCCCGTGGGCGGCGGCGTCCTCTACCCGTTCCTCTCGAGCGTCGACAACGGCTGGCTCGGCGCCGCGCTTCGCGTGGTCATGAGCTCGGACCGCGCGGCCGGCGTGTTCGCCGGCAGGATCTTCCGCCGGATGCGCTGGGACATGTTCTACAACCCGGACGCGCCCCGACCGGGCGGCCTCATCCACGGCGGCTTCTGGGACGCACCTCCCGCCCTGGGGCAGGCCTACCTGCTCGGCAACCACATCGGCGTCGGCCCGGACGTCTACTACACGACCAACTACTACGACACGACGGTGTCGGAGACGCGCATCACGTCCTACCTGGGCATCATCACCGGACAGATCCCCGCGCGGCAGTACTTCGCCATGTGGCGCACCTTCCCCGAGGACTGCGGATGGAGCTGGCAGGAGAGCCAGCCGGCCGGCGTGACCCGGACCTACCTCGGCACGGACGTCTACGAAGGCGCCTACGCCTACCGGGGTATGCGCATCGTGCCCGGCTGGGGCGGCAGCATGTTCGAGGAGCTCATGCCCGACGTCTTCGTCCCCGAGGCCACGTGGGCTCCGCGTAGCTGGGGCCTCAACCACCCGCTGCACGTGCGGGCGCAGCGGGAGCACGGGCTGCTGGACGCCCGATACGGCTACTGGGGCTTCTCGCCCTCCAGCGACCCGTTCGGCGGCTACCGGGAGTACGGCGTCGACCTGCTCGGCATGAACCCGACCGGCTACTACTCCGACGAGCAGAACACCAACCCCGACATCGGGTTCGGCACCTGCCGCGCCGCGACGAACCCCAACCCCACCTTCGGCGACGGTGTCGTCACGCCGCACGCGTCGTTCCTGGCCATGATGCACGAGCCCGACGAGGCGTACACCAACCTGGTGAACATCGAGGACCGACTGCGCGCGTATGCGTCGGGCGGCTTCCTCGACGCGGTCGCCACCCGCTCGGGCACCCTCTCTCACTTCTACTTCTCCCTCGACCAGGCCATGGTCATGGGAGCGCTGGGTAACGTGCTTGCTGACGATATCGTGCGAACGGCGTTCTGCGGCAACGACGCCGAGCGGCTCCTCCGCCCGGTGATCGGGATGGAGGTCTTCGGCTCCTCGGGGTGACCTCGACCGGTCAGGGATGTTGCCCGGCGGCAACATCCCTGACACATCGAGGGTGGACCCTGGCGACATGACCACTCTGCTCGACCTGCAGGTGCCCCGCCTGGGTGAGTGTGCCTACGAGTCACCGCTCGGCAAGTACGTCGCCGGGCGGCGTACCAACGAGCACTATGTCGACGAAGACGACCGGGTCCTCTTCGACGACACCCTCGAGCTGCTGCGTGGGCGCGACCTGCCGTGGGACGAGCTCCCGACCTTCGAACCCGGTGGACCCCGTCGCCGGCTGTTCTTCGAGCCCGGCGCGACCCGAGCCGCCATCGTCACCTGCGGCGGACTCTGCCCGGGCCTCAACGACGTCATCCGCGGCCTCGTCCTCGAGCTGCACACCCACTACGGCATCGACGACGTCGTCGGCTTCCGACACGGGTTCGCGGGCCTCGTGCCCGAAGTCGGACAGCCCCCCATGGCCCTGACCCCGGCCACCGTCGCGACGATCAACCAGCAGGGCGGTTCGGTGCTGGGCAGCTCGCGTGGCGCGCAGGACCCGGAGCGGATGGCCGACCGGCTCGTGGAGCTCTCGGTCGACATCCTCTTCGTGATCGGCGGCGACGGGTCGATGCGCGGCGCGGCCGGACTGGCCGACGTGCTGCAGGGGCGCGGGCTTCCGATCTCGGTCATCGGGATCCCCAAGACCATCGACAACGACATCCCCTTCATCGGGCAGAGCTTCGGCTTCCAGACGGCCTACACGACCGCAGCGCAGGCGATCAGGGCGGCGAAGGTGGAGGCCGAGTCGGCCCTCAACGGGGTCGGGCTGGTCCGGGTGATGGGCCGGCACTCGGGGTTCATCGCCTGCTACGCCGCGCTCTCCGTGCACAGCGCCGACTTCGTGCTCGTGCCGGAGGTGCCGTTCGAGCTCGACGGACCCGGCGGCTTGCTGGCCTGCCTGCACCGGGCCGTCGTGGAGCGCGGTTCCGCCGTGGTCGTCGCCGCCGAGGGGGCCGGGCAGAGCTTCACGTCCGCCGACGGCGCTGACGCCAGCGGCAACTCGGCGCTCGGCGACATCGGTCTGCACCTCAAGGCCGCCATCGGTGCGCGCTTCGCGGCGTAGGGCACCGAGCTGACCTTGAAATACCTCGACCCGGGCTACGCGATCCGGTCGGTACCTGCGGAGGCTCACGACGCCGTGTACTGCGTGCGGCTCGCCCAGGCCGCCGTGCACGCCGGCATGGCGGGGCGCACGAAGATGGTGGTCGGGCGCCGGCACAACCGGTTCATCCACGTGCCGATCGCGCAGGCCGTCTCCTACCGCAACCAGGTCGCGCCCGACGGCGACCTCTGGCTTGCCGTGCTCGAGTCGACCGCCCAGCCGGCCGAGATGCGCTGAGCGGTCGACCCGGACCCGCCGGCACCGGGGTCAGTGGACAGCCATCTCCCCCAGCTCGGACCACCCCGTACCGTCCACGGTGACGCTGACGATGTCGGGTGTGCGCGTCAGGTATGCCGGCAGCTGCGACGTCGCCGTGGCGAAGTGCTCGGACCTCACGTGGGCTCCCCCGGCGTCGCCGTCACGGAACGCCTCCACGAGTACGTAGACGGTCGGGTCGTCGAGGCTGCGTGACCACTCGAACCAGAGGCACCCCTCCTCGCCACGGGTCGCCTCGGTGAACTCCTGCGACAGCAGGGGCCACTCGTCGGCGTACTCCGGCTTCACGGGGAACTTAGCGGTGATGAAGATCAAGTCGTGCTCCTTCTCGGGATTTCTACGGAATGAGGATGGCCCGACCGCGGACACGGCCGCGAGGAGACCCCTATCAGAGGACGTTCTGGTCTGGGAGGCTGGGCCCCATGGCCGGAGTGATGGAGAGCATGAGGCCCACTGCTCGCCCCCGGCCGGCTGGTCTGGCGTTCTTCGCCGTGACGGCGATGGCCCTCGCCCTCGTTCTCGCTGCCTTGGGATTGGCGGCCAATACCGGCCCGTGGGGCTGGACGACGGCT
>JBDSYO010000147.1:0-8994 GCA_039925625.1 Lapillicoccus sp.
CGAGGGCGTAGGCCTCGTCGGCCACCTTGACGTGAAGCGCGTCGCGGTCGGGGTCGGCGTAGACCGCGACCGACCCGAGCCCCGCGTCGCGGCAGGCCCGGGCGATGCGTACGGCGATCTCCCCGCGGTTGGCGATCAGCACCTTCGAGATCGGCATGGGCGGAGCCTAGCCGTAACGCTTTCGCGCTCAGCCCACGACCTTGTCGAGGGTGATCGGCAGGTCGGTGACCCTGCGGCCGGTGGCGTCGTGGACCGCGTTCGCGACCGCGGCGCCGACTCCGGTGATGCCCACCTCACCGGCGCCGAGCACCCCGGCGGGCATCGAGGGGTCGGGGTCGTCGAGCAGGTGGATCTCGATGTCGGGCACGTCGGCGTGCACCGGTACGTGATAGTCCGCCAGGCTCGGCCCCATGATGCGGCCCGTCCGCGGGTCGATGAGGGTCTCCTCCATCAGGGCGAGGCCGAGGCCCATGACGATGCCGCCCCGCAGCTGGCTGGCGGCCGTCTTGGCGTTGAGCACGCGGCCGATGTCGAACGCCGCCACCCAGCGGGCCACCCGCACCTCGCCGGTGTCGGGGTCGACGCGCACCTCGCAGAAGTGCGCGCCGGACGCCGCCCGCACCCAGCGGCGCTGGTCGCGCAGGAACCCGGCGATGAACCGCAGCTGTTGCGCGGTCGCCCCGATCCCGGTGTCGGACCCCACGCCGACCTCGACGTGGTCACGGCCGGACCGGGCCAGGGTCTGGGCGGGCGTCTCGCCCGGCTGCGGCCCCCACCCCGCGATCCGGCGTCGGATCCGGCGGCCCGCCTCCTCGATGCTCGCGGCGATGCTGGCCGACTGCGCCGACCCGCCGGCGCCTGGTGAGATCGGCAGCGCCGTGTCGCCGTACTCCACCCGCACGGCCTCCATCGGCACCCGCAAGGCGTCGGCAACGAGCTGTGACTGCACGGTGGCGGTGCCCATCCCCATCTCGTGGAAGCCGCAGCGCAGCAGGGCGGTGCCGTCGGCGTCGAGCCGCAGCGTGAGGTTGGCGGGGAACACCCAGGCCGGGTGGTACGCCACGGCCATGCCGTAGCCGACGAGCCGGCCCTCGTCGTCGCGCCGGGGTGCGGGCGCCCCCGGACCGGGATGACGGTCGGCCCACCCGAAGGCCCGCGCCCCGTCCTCGACGACCTGCGCGACGCGGCGGTGCGAGAACGCGCGGCCGTGCAGGGGGGAGCGGGCGGGCTCGTTGCGCAGCCGAAGCTCGACGGGGTCGAGGCCGAGGTCGTGGGCCAGCTGGTCCATCGCGCTCTCCAGTGCGAACGACCCGATGGCCTCGCCCGGAGCCCGCATCGCCGTGTTGGGCAGCAGGTCGAGCTCGACCACCGAGGACCGCAGCGCGATGTGCTCGGCGGCGTAGAGCTCGCCCGAGGAGGCGACGACCTGCTCCATCGCCCCGCCGACGGGGGAGCTGCGCACCGTCGACTCGTGCACGAGGGCGGTGAGCCGGCCGTCGGCGGTGGCCCCGAGCGCGACCCGCTGGGCGGACGGCGTCCGCCCGCCCACGGTGCGGTAGACCGCCTCCCGGCTGAGGGCCATCCGCACGGGACGGCCCGTGACCCGGGCGGCCATGACCGTGAGCAGCGTGCCCGACCAGAGGCTGCCCTTGCCGCCGAAACCGCCGCCCACGAACGGCGCTCGCACGGTTACGTGGTCGAGCGGCACGTCGAAGCGCCGTGCGAGGTGCTTGCGGAACCAGTCGATGTTCTGGGCGGCGTCCCAGACGGTGACGTGGTCGCCGTCCCAGACCGCCGTCGTCGCGTGCGGCTCCATCGCGTTGTGGCTGTGCGTGGGCGTCGTGAACCGCAGGTCCACCCGGTACGCCGCGGCCGCGAGCGCCGCGTCGGCGTCACCCTTGGTGCCTCCGACGGTCGGCATCCCCAGCGACTGCGATACCGGTTCGGTGCGGTGCAGCTCGTCGGCGAACGAGACGTGGGAGGTCTCGGTCTCGTAAGCGACGTCGACGAGGGCGGCGGCATACTGCGCAGCCTCCAGGGTCTCGGCCACGACGACGGCGACCGGCTGCCCGTCGTAGTGCACCTCGTCGGTGTTGAGGTAGGCGACCCGCGTGCCGGCGACCATGGTGCTGAGGTCGAGCAGGCTCGGGCGCGACGGCGCGGGCTTCAACCGCGGAGCGTTGAGGTGGGTGATGACGGCGACGACCCCCGGGTGCGCCTCCGCGCGGGCGACGTCGAGGCGGGTGATGCGGGCCCGGGCCACCGTCGCGTGGACGAGGACGCCATGGGTGACGTCGGGCACCTGGTACTCGCCCGAGAAGGTCGCCGCCCCCGTCGCCTTCGCCGTCCCGTCGACCCGGTCGACCGGTCGGCCGACCCACGGCGCCTCGGGAGCGGCGGGCCCCTGAGCGGGCCCCTCAGCCGGCGTCGTGCGCGGCCGCGTGGGGGCCGTCGTCATGCCGGCACCTGCTCTTCGCGCAGCCGCGCCAGCACCGACGACATCGTCCGGACGGCGAGGTCCACCTTGAACCCGTTGCCCGGCAACGGTTCAGCGGAGGCGAGCTCGGCCCGAGCCGCCTCCCTCAGCACCTCGTCGGTGGGCTCACGGCCCACCAGGAGCGACTCGGCCACCGTCGCCCGCCAGGGCACGGGGGCAACACCCCCGAGGGCCACCCGGACGCTGCTCACCCGCCCGTCCTCCACGCGGAGCAGTGCGGCGACCGAGACCAGGGCGAAAGCGTAGGACGCCCGGTCGCGCACCTTGCGGTAGCGGGACGCGGCGCCGTCGAGCGGTGGTGGCAGAGTCACGGCGGTCACCAGCTCGCCCGGCCGGAGGGTGGTCTCGCGCTCCGGTGTCACCCCCGGCAGCCGGTAGAGGTCGGCGAAGGCGACCCGGCGGGTCCCGTCGACGCCGACGACCTCCACCTCCGCATCGAGGGCCGCCAGGGCGACCGCCATGTCGCTCGGGTGCACGGCCACGCAGTGCTCGCTCGCGCCCAGCACCGCGGCATACCGGCTGAGGCCCTCGCGGGCGGAGCAGCCGGTGCCGGGCTCGCGCTTGTTGCACGCCGTGGTGAGGTCGGTGAAGTAGGGGCATCGGGTGCGCTGGAGGAGGTTGCCCCCGACCGTGGCCATCGACCGCAGCTGGCCGGACGCCCCGGCGAGCAGGGCCTGGGCGAGCACGGGATAGCGGCGCCGGACCACGGGGTGGTGGGCGAGGTCGGCGTTGGTGACCGTCGCCCCGATGCGCAGGCCCCCGTCGCGCTCCTCGACCTCACCGAGCGACAGGCCCGTGACGTCGACGAGCCAGTCAGGCGTCTCGACGCCGCGCCGGACGAGGTCGACGAGGTTGGTGCCGCCTCCGAGGAAGCGGGCGGACGGGCGCTCTGCCACGAGGGTCAGTGCCTCACCGATCTCGTGCGGCCGGTCGTAGCCGAAGGGCCTCATGCCCCCACCTCCTGGCCGCGCGACCCGGCCACGGACTCGATGGCGTCGACGATGCCGTTGTAGGCGCCGCACCGGCAGAGGTTACCGCTCATCCGCTCGCGGATCTCGTTGCGTGACAACGGTGGTGACAACGCGACGTCGTCGGTCACGATGCTGGGCGCGCCGCTGCGGTGCTCGGCCAGCATGCCGACGGCCGAGCAGATCTGGCCGGGGGTGCAGTAGCCGCACTGGAGGCCGTCGAAGCGCACGAACGCCTCCTGGAGGGAGTGCGGGCCGACGCCTTCGATGGTGGTCACCGCGCGGCCCTCGTACTGCACCGCGAGCGCGAGGCAGGAGACGATGCGCCGGCCGTCGACGAGCACGGTGCACGCCCCGCACGCCCCCTGGTTGCAGCCCTTCTTGGTGCCGGTGAGGTGGAGGTGCTCGCGCAGCGCGTCGAGGAGGCTGACCCGGGGCTCGAGGTCGAGGGTCGTGGTCACCCCGTTGACGACCAGGCGGACGGGCCGCGCGGCGGCGGCGGGGTGGTCGGTCATCAGGGCTCCCGGTTAACGCAACGACGTTCTCTTCCGATGCCGTACGCTAACGCAACGGCATTGCGGTATCAAGAGGTGAGGAGGGTGGATGACCGAGACCTTCGTGCGGGCCCGTCGGCCGGAGCACAAGCAGCAGCGTCGCGACGCCATCCTCGCCGCCGCGCGCGACCTCGCCCTGGAGCGGGGCGTTCGCGCTGTCACGCTCGGTGACCTCGCGGTGTCGGTGGGGCTGGCCAAGTCCAACGTCGTGCGCTACTTCGGCACCCGGGAGGAGATCTTCGTCGAGCTGTGCAGCCAGGAGGGCCTGCGCCTGCGTGATGCGCTCGGACCGCGGCTCGCCGACGTCACGCAGGAGACGCTGCCGGGCGTGCTGGCCGGGACCCTCATGGAGCACGAGCTGTTCTGCGAGCTGCTCAGCCAGCTGACGACGCACCTCGAGCATCACGTCTCCTTCGCGGCCGCCGAGCGACTCAAGGTCACCTCCACGGCCATCATCGCCGGGCTCGCCCGGGACCTGGCCCGGCGTCCGGTCGGGCTCGACGTCGAGCGGGCCGCCCTCCTGCTCAGCACCACCTCCCAGATCGGGGCCGGTCTCTGGTCCGCCTCGCGTCCGTCCGAGGTGGTGGTCGAGGTGTATGCGGCCCACCCCGAGATCGTGCCCACGGGAGCGGCCCACGCGGTCCTCGAGCGCCTCGTCGCCGCCCTGGCCGCCGGGCTGCGCGCGGAGGTGCCGGCGAGCACGGACCGGGCGCAGCGGCATACGGTGAAGGCATGAGCACTGTTCCCACCGTCGACCTGACCACCCCCACCGGCCCCGTCCCGATCCCGCAGCTCGGCTTCGGCGTCTGGCAGGTCCCGCAGGAGGAGGTCGCGCCCGCCGTCACCAAGGCCCTGGAGGTCGGTTACCGCCACATCGACACGGCGGCGATGTACGAGAACGAGAGCGGTGTCGGCCAGGCCGTGCACGACAGCGGTCTGGGCGACAACGTCTGGGTCACGAGCAAGCTCAACAACAATGCCCACGGCTTCGACGCGGCCACCAAGGCGTTCGAGGTGTCGGCCACCAAGCTGCAGCGCGACACGCTCGACCTCTATCTCATCCACTGGCCGCTGCCGAAGCTCGACCGCTACGTCGAGGCCTGGAAGGCGCTCCAGGCGCTGCGCGACGACGGCCGGATCACGACGATCGGGGTCTGCAACTTCCAGGTCAACCACCTGCAACGGCTCTTCGACGAGACGGGTGAGCTCCCCGCCATCAACCAGATCGAGCTCCACCCGTTCCTGGTCCAGCAGGAGCTGCGCGACTTCCACGCCGAGCACGGCATCGTCACCGAGGCCTGGAGCCCGCTGGCCTCGGGCGCGCTGGGCGTCTTCGACGACGAGACCATCGCCGCGATCGCCACGGCACACGACGTCACCCCGGCCCAGGCCGTCCTGCGCTGGCACCTCCAGCTCGGCAACGTCGTCATCCCGAAGTCGGTCACCCCCAGCCGCATCGAGGAGAACTTCGACCTGTTCGGGTTCGAGCTCACCGACGACGAGGTCGGTCGGATCTCGGCGCTCGACCGTCACGAGCGCACGGGACCCGACCCGGACCAGTTCAACCCCGGTGTCTGACGAGGTCGACCTCGGCCGGGCCATGTCCTACGGCGACTACCTCGCCCTGGACGAGCTGCTCGGTGCCCAGCACCCGCGCAGCGAGCCGGCGCAGCACGACGAGCTCCTGTTCATCGTGCAGCACCAGACCTCGGAGCTGTGGCTCAAGCTGATGCTGCACGAGCTGCGCAGCGCCCGGGCCCTCCTCGCGTCCGACGAGCTGTCGCCCGCGCTGAAGCGCCTGGCCCGGGTCGAGCGGATCCTCGAGGTGCTCACCGAGCAGTGGTCGGTGCTCGCCACGCTCACGCCGAGCGAGTACGCCGAGATCCGTCCCTTCCTCGCGACGAGCTCCGGGTTCCAGTCCTGGCAGTACCGCGCGGTGGAGTTCCTCCTCGGCAACAAGAACGCCGACATGGTGCGGGTGTTCGACCACGACCCCACCGCGCACGCACTGCTGGACGGGCTCCTGCACGAGCCGAGCCTGTACGACGAGTTCCTGCGCTACCTCGCCCGGCACGGGTACGCGGTACCGCAGGACCTCGTCGAGCGCGATGTGACCCAGGCCCACGTGGCGGATGAGCGGCTCGTCCCGGTGTTCGCCGACGTCTACGCCGCGCCGTCCGAGCACTGGGGCGTCTACGAGATGTGCGAGGAGCTCGTGGACCTCGAGGAGAACGTGCAGCACTGGCGGTTCCGCCACCTGAGGGTGGTCACGCGCACCATCGGCCAGAAGCGCGGCACCGGGGGCTCCAGCGGCGTCGACTTCCTGCGTCGGGCCCTCGACCAGACCTTCTTCCCCGAGCTCTACGCGGTGCGCAGCGAGATCGGCCGCTGACGCACTACCGTCCCAGCATGGACGAGTCCCTCGGAGGCTGTCCGGTGCGCAAGCTGGTCCCGCCCGGGGAGGCGTCTCGACACGTTCTTCGAGGGCGACCCTCTGGCCTCCCGGTTCGCGCTGCGTGGACTGTCGCAGCTCGTGCGGGCGCAGACGGCTCTCGGGCGCTTCTACTGGTTCGACGTCAAGCCGGCCATCCGTGCGCGCCGCCGCCAGCCGCAGGAGGACGTCAACACCCAGGTCCTGGAACGGGGCTTCTGCGACCTCGACGTCCTCACCGAGTGCGTGACCTACGGCGCCGCCGGCATGGTGACGACCCGTGAGCTCATCACGGTGGGCGCCTGGCACCTCCTGGAGGACCCCGAGCTGCTCCGTCGCTTCCGCGGTGGCGACCGCGCGGAGCGCACCCAGATCCTCAACGAGACGCTCCGCCTCGAGCCGGTCGTCGGACATCTTCTGCGTCGGGCGACGCGGGCGACCACCCTGCACGGCGAGAACGCGACCGTCCAGGTGGAGCCGGGCGACCTCGTCGACCTCGACCTGCGCGCGGCCAACGCCGACCCGCAGGCCGTCGGTGAGGAGCCACTCGGGCTGTGCCCCGACCGCCACGTCGGCACGGGGGTCCTGACCTCGGCCATGAGCCTCGGCGACGGTCACCATCGCTGCCCCGGCGGCCCGATCGGCCTCATGGAGGCGGAGGTCTTCCTGGCCGCACTGTTCCGCTGGGACATCGTCGCGGACGGCCCGCCCCGGGTGCGATGGAACCCCGTCACCCTGGGCTACGACCTCGACGGCCTCATGCTCCGGCTCGACCAGCCTCGGTCAGCCACGGTCACGACAGCGTGGCGAGGCGCACCTGTCGCTTGATCCGGCTCAGCATGGCCACCATCCCGCGCAACCGCAGCGGCGAGACCGCCTCTGCGAGCCCGAACCGGTAGGGGGCGTCGTCCGGCACGGCCAGCACCTCCTCGGCGGCCAGGCCGTCCAGGCCCTCGTGCAGGATGCCCGCGAAACCCCGCGTGGTGGGCGACTCGGCCGGGGCGTGGAAGAACAGCCGCACCGGGCGCGGTGCCTCGTCGCCGACCTCCACCCGGAGGAAGAGCGGCGACTGGCACTCGTCGACACGCTCGAGCAGCTCGTCGTGGCCGGCATACCGGTCCGGGAGGGCGGGGAGCTCGTCGCTGAACTCGAGCAGCAGCTGAAGCTTCTCCGGCGACGACGCCGCGGCGAAGTCGTCGGCGATCTCGGCGAGCGCCGGAGGCAGCGGGGCAGCCGTGGTGGTGGTGGTGTCGCTCACGGCTACTTCTCGATGGGCACGCGCACGGCGTTGCCCCACTCGGTCCAGGAGCCGTCGTAGTTGCGGACGCGCTCGAAGCCCAGCAGGTGGGTGAGGACGAACCAGGTATGCGAGGAGCGCTCACCGATGCGGCAGTAGGCGACGACGTCGTCGTCGGGGGCGAGGCCCGCCTCACCCTGGTAGAGCGCCTCGAGCTCGGCGCGCGCCTTGAAGGTGCCGTCGGCGTCGGCCGCCCGCGCCCACGGAACCGAGGCCGCGCCAGGGATGTGACCGCCGCGGACGGCGCCCTCCTGCGGGTAGTCGGGCATGTGGAGCAGCTCACCGGAGTACTCACCGGGGGAGCGGACGTCGACGAGCGGCTTTCCCAGGTGGGCCAGGACGTCGTCCTTGAACGCCCGGATCGGCGCGTCGTCGCGCTCGACGACGGGGTAGTCGACGGGCGTCGTCGAGGGTACGTCGCGGGTCAGGTCGCGGCCCTCCGCGACCCACTTCGCGCGGCCGCCGTCGACCAGGCGCACGTCCTCGTGGCCGAACAGGCTGAAGACCCAGAGGGCGTAGGCCGCCCACCAGTTGCTCTTGTCGCCGTAGATGACCACCGTCGTCTCGCGGCCGATGCCGCGGGCGCCCATGACCTCGGCGAACCGGGTGCCGTCGACGTAGTCCCGCGTGAGCGGGTCGTTGAGGTCGAGGTGCCAGTCGACCTTGACCGCGCCGGGGATGTGGCCGGTGTCGTAGAGCAGGACGTCCTCGTCGGACTCGACCAGGGCGATCCCCCCGGGAGCGCCGACCCGACCCGCCGCGACCTGCTCGGCCAGCCACTCGGTGGAGACGAGCCGCTCGGGGTGCGCGTACTGGGAGAAGTCCTTGTCACTCACCGTCCCATCGTGTCACGCACGGCCTCGGGGTCCCGTCACGGGTTCACCATCGTGTAGAGGTCCTTGAGCGAGCCGTAGCCTCGGGCGCAGACCAGGTCCTGGCGCGCCTCCTGGCAGCTGCGCTGTTCCTGCTCCTCCAGAGCCTCGTTCATCGTCTCGATGCTGTTGTCCGACAGGGTCCAGCCGAGGGGCACCGCCACCGAGGGTGCGGTGGTGCCGTGGACGACCACGACGGGGTAGGGCCGCCGACTCTCGATCGCTCGGACGGCCTCGTCACAGCGGGCCGCCGAGGGGCCGGCCGGCGCAGCGGAGCTGGGGGCGGTCGCCGCGCAGGCGGCCGGGTCCACGAGCGACGTGGCGGCCATCAGTCCTGCGGCCCGCTGCAGCAGGGTGGGTGCCGCCGACTGCTGG
>JBDSYO010000148.1:0-4485 GCA_039925625.1 Lapillicoccus sp.
GGCTGGGCCGGGTTGGTGAGCGGCCCGAGGAAGTTGAACGCCGTGGGCACCCCGAGCTCGCGCCGCGCCGCGCCGGCGTGGCGGAACGAGGGGTGGAAGACCATGGCGAAGCAGAACGTGATGCCGACCTCGTCGGCCAGGTCGCGCACCCGCTCGGGCGGCAGCGTGAGGTCGATGCCGAGCGCCTCGAGCACGTCGGCTGAGCCGCACGAGGACGACGCCGCGCGGTTGCCGTGCTTGACGACGGTGACGCCCGCCGCGGCAGAGACCATCGCCGCCATCGTGGAGATGTTCACGGTGTGCGCGCGGTCGCCGCCGGTGCCGACGATGTCGAGGCTCGGCCCAGCCACCTCGATCCGCGTCGCGTGCGCCAGCATCCGGTCGGCGATGCCGCGCATCTCCTCGACCGTCTCGCCCTTGGCGCGCAAGGCGATCAGGAACCCGGCCACCTGCGCGGGCGTCGCGTCACCGGCCATGATCTGGTCCATGGCCCACGCGGCGCGCTCACCGTCGAGGTCGGTGCCCGCGAGCAGCAGGGTGAGGACGTCGGGCCAGGTATGCGTCACCGCGCCCGGCGTGCCAGGTCGGCGACCGCCCGGGCGAGCGTGACCGGGTCGACGGGGTGCGGAACGGCAAGGTCGGCCTGGGACCAGGCGGCGAGCCAGGCGTCCTGGGGCCGCCCGGTGAGCACGATGATCGGCGGGCAGTCGAAGACCTCGTTCTTCAGCTGCTTGGCCAGACCGAGGCCGCCGATCGGCGATGCCTCCCCGTCGAGCACGAAGAGGTCGAACCCTCCGGCGTCGGCGGCGGAGACGCAGGCGGCCGGGGTGGCGACCTCGAGCCAGCCGGAGACCTCGACGTCGCGGGCGGGGCGGCGACCGACGGCGAGGCGGACGGCGTCGCGCGTGGCGCTGTCGTCGCTGTAGAGCAGGATGCGCACGGAGACCGGGACTGCAGAACCGCCGCTCCGTCCGGCCTCGTCGGTGCCTACGGAGGTCGCGACGTCGGTGCCGGCCGTCGTGCCCGAGCCGTGGCTGCCATGACCCGGGTGCGCGTCGCTCATGGCGTGGATCGTAGCGAAGGGCCGGCCCGGTCGTGTCGCCGGACGCGACGGTCGCGACGGGTCGGTCACGGGTCGGGGGGTCGCGTGCGCCCGGGGAGGCCTTGACCCCATAATGACGACTGTGGCGACCGCATCAGCAGCACCAACGCGCTCGGTGAGCGTGGGGCACGGCCCCGCGACCCGCCCCAACATGGTCTCGGTGGGCACCATCGTCTGGCTCGGCAGCGAGCTGATGTTCTTCGCCGGCCTGTTCGCCATGTACTTCCAGATCCGATCGGTCTCCTCCGAGCTGTGGGCGGAGCAGACGAGCAAGCTCAACGTGCCCTTCGCCACCCTCAACGCGCTCATCCTGCTCATCTCGTCGGTCTGGTGCCAGCTCGGCGTCTTCGCCGCCGAGGCCGGACGGCCGAAGCGGGACGGCCGGCTGTGGCAGGTCGGCCTGATCCAAGGTCTGAAGCGCAAGGGCAGCGGCCCCTCGTGGGGGATGCGCGAGTGGTACGTCCTGACGTACCTCTTCGGCGCCTTCTTCGTCGGCGGCCAGGTCTTCGAGTATGCCGAGCTGACGAGCGAGGGCATCACGCTCTCCTCCGACCGCTACGGCTCGGTGTTCTACATGACGACCGGCTTCCACGGGATGCACGTCACCGGTGGCCTCATCGCCTTCCTGCTCATCATCGGCCGCACCTTCACGACGCGGCACTACTCGCATACGCAGGCCATCGGCGCTGTCGTCACCTCCTACTACTGGCACTTCGTCGACGTCGTCTGGATCGCGCTGTTCTCGACGATTTACCTGCTCAAGTAGCCACCGGACCACCACCCGACCGCCCCCGGACGACAGGACCGCACCGTTGAACGCCTTGTCCGCACGTCGCCGGCATCCCGCCGCGATCGCGATCCTGCTGCTGCTCGGCCTCGTCGTCGTCGGCGGCGCCTACTCGCTGCTCGCCCCCAAGCCGGCCCAGGCCGCCGTCCTCACCGCGGACGACGTCGCCGGTGGGAAGGCGCTGTTCCTCGCTAACTGCGCGACCTGCCACGGACAGAACGGGCAGGGCACCCAGGCCGGTCCCTCGCTCGTCGGTGTGGGCGCGGCCTCGGTGGACTTCCAGGTCGGCACCGGCCGGATGCCCCTCGCGGGCCCCGCCGTCCAGGCCCAGCGGCAGGACGAGATCAAGTTCAGCGAGGAGCAGATCGCCGCGATGGCGGCCTACGTGGCCTCGCTCGGCCCCGGCCCGGCCATCCCCAGCGACGAGCAGGTGAGCCCCGAGGGCGGCAACATCGCCAAGGGTGGCGAGCTGTTCCGCGTCAACTGCGCCATGTGCCACAACTTCGCCGGCTCGGGCGGTGCCCTCACGCGCGGGAAGTATGCGCCGTCGCTCAAGGGCGTCGAGGGCCGGGACATCTACGAGGCGATGCTCACGGGCCCGCAGTCGATGCCGGTCTTCAACGACACGAACCTCAGCCCGGAGAACAAGAAGAACGTCATCGCCTGGCTCGACGAGACGTACAAGCAGCCCAACCAGGGCGGCATGAACCTCGGCAACCTCGGGCCGGTCTCGGAGGGCCTGTTCATCTGGATCTTCGGCCTCGGCATCATGGTGGGCTTCGCGGTGTGGCTCGGCTCGAAGGCGGCATGAGCCGGCCCCCGGGGCCGACCGGGCCCGGCTGACGAGGGCCGGGTCACACCGGGCTGCTTTCGGCCCGGATTTTTGTTCTAATCACTAAGGGACGAACCGACAGGATCGACAGGGACATGAGCAACCAGGGCACGGCTCCCCACAGCGGGGGCACGATGGTCGAGCACGGCGGGTCGCACGACCGCACCCCCGCGCGGACCGAGGACGTGCCCGGCTCGGCGGCCGCCCTCCCCGAGCGGTTCGAGAACCCCGGTCTGCCCCCTCACGTCCACCGGCTCGCCGACCACGACGAGGCCGCCGGGCGACGGGCCGAGCGCCAGGTCGCCACGATGTTCGGCGTCTCGATGTTCGCCACCCTCGTGTTCATCGTCGGCTACTTCGCGATCGACCACACCAAGGACGTCTTCATCCCCGGCGTCGGCGGCGCCAACCTGCTGCACGTCGTGCTCGGCCTATCCATGGGGATCTCGCTACTGGGGATCGGCGTCGGCGTCGTGCACTGGGCCAAGACGATGATGCCCGACCAGGAGATCGTCGAGGAGCGTCACCTGCAGCGCTCGTCCGATGCCAACCGCACGACCGCGGGCGACCTCATCCTCGGTGGCGGCGAGGCCGCCCAGCTCGGCCGACGCCCCATCCTCAAGTACTCGCTCGGCGGGGCCCTCGGACTGTTCGCCCTGCCGTTCGTCCTCCAGGTCGCCGGCTCCCTCGGCAACGTCACGCAGACCAGCGAGCTGGCGGAGACTCTCTGGGACATCAAGCCCCAGGCCGACGGCAGCCCGGGTCAGCCCATCCGGCTCTTCCGCGACCCCGAGATGACGCCGGTCAAGGCCAGCGACGTCACCATCGGGTCGGTGTTCCACATCATGCCCGAGACGCTCAAGGACAGCACCCACGTCCTGGAGGACAAGGCCAAGGCCGCCGTCCTGCTCATGCGTCTCGATCCCGCGCAGTTCAGCGGCGACGAGAAGGGCCAGAAGGCCCTCTCCTGGGGCTACCAGGGGATCGTCGCGTACTCGAAGATCTGCACACACGTCGGATGCGCCGTCGGTCTCTACGAGCAGCAGACCCACCACCTGCTCTGCCCGTGCCACCAGTCGACGTTCGATGTCACCCGTGACTGCGAGGTCATCTTCGGTCCGGCGAAGCGTCCGCTTCCCCAGCTGAAGATCGCGGTCGACGGGTCCGGTTACCTTGTCGCGACCCAAGGGTTCACCGAGCCCGTCGGTCCGAGCTTCTGGGAGCGCAATGAGTACGTCCACTGACCAGCGATCGGCCGCCGCCCTCCGTGATGGGGACGAGGTGGTCGACGCCCCACCCGGCGCCGGCATCAAGGCCGTGGGCGGTGTCGCGGGCTGGCTCGACGACCGCACGGGCGGCGCGGGGTTCGTCGCCTATCTGCTGAAGAAGGTCTTCCCGGACCACTGGACCTTCATGCTGGGCGAGATCGCGATGTACTCGATGATCATCTGCCTGCTCTCCGGCACCTTCCTCACCTTCTGGTTCGTGCCGAGCGCCGGGCAGGTCGTCTACGACGGCTCCTACCTCCCGCTGCAGGGCATCACCGTGTCGGAGGCCTACCGGTCCTCGGTCGACATCTCCTTCGACGTGCGCGGTGGTCTGCTCATCCGCCAGATCCACCACTGGGCCGCGCTCATGTTCATCGTGGCCATCACCGTGCACATGCTGCGGGTGTTCTTCACGGGTGCGTTCCGCAAGCCGCGTGAGCTGAACTGGGTCATCGGCTCGCTTCTGTCCATGCTCGCCCTCATCGAGGGCTTCGCC
>JBDSYO010000149.1:0-4845 GCA_039925625.1 Lapillicoccus sp.
GTCGAACCAGGTCATCGGGCATCGCTTCCGTCGGGCGGTTGGGGTGAGGTGAGCGCGTCCCGCGAGCGGTCGCGCGCATACAGGGCGGCTCCGAGGGAGCCGGCCCGCGAGCCGAGCAGGCCGGGGACGACGAGGACCTTGCCGGTGAGCGCCGCGCGCTCGGCGAGGACGCGCTCGACCGGCGGGGCGAGGTGGTGGAAGGCGGCGGCCAGGCCCCCTCCGAGCACGACCGTCGTCACGCCGGTGACGAGGCAGCAGCCGGCCGCCGCCATACCGATCGCGGCGCCCGCGCGCTCGAAGGCGGCGAGAGCGAACGGGTCGCCCGCGTCGGCGGCGGCGGAGACCATCGCCGCCGTGAGGCTGTCGACCCGGCCGCCGCACTGCTCGCACAGCAGGGGGGACTGCCCGGTGAGCACGGCGCGGGCCACGGCCCCGACGATCGCGGACGCCGAGGCCACCGTCTCGAGGCACCCGGTGGCTCCGCAGCCGCAGCGCTCGCCGTGGGGCACGACGGGCACGTGCCCCATCTCCGGCGTGTGGTCGTGCTCCTCGACGACGAGCCGCCCGCCCTTGGCCAGCGCGCCGCCGACTCCGGTGCCGAGGGTGAGGAACAGCGTGTCCGCCCGCCCGACCCCGGCCCCGTGGAGCAGCTCGGCGTAGCCGAAGGCCCGGGCGTCGTTGAGCACCCACAACGGCGTTCCGGTGCGCCGGCGCACCTCCTCGCCCACCGGGCGACGCCACCACCGGCCGGGCACGTTGGGCACGACGAGCGTCTCCTGGCGGCGGGTGTCGACCGTGCCGGGCATGGCCAGCCCCACCCCGGCCACCGTGGGGCCGGCCCCGTCGCCGCGGCCCGCCACGAGGTCGTCCACGAGCGTGACGACCTGGTCGACGAGGGCGTCGCCCCCGGAGCGCGCGGTGTCGAAGGCCCCGTCGTCGACGACGGCACCATCGGCGTACAGCGACCACTTGACGTGGGTGCCACCGACGTCGATGCCGAGGAAGGCCACGGTGATGGACACCCCTAGTTGTATAGACTGGTGGCATGAGGCTAATCTCGCCCTCGCGACGTGTCAACCGCCGCGTGTGGCGCGAGAGGGGTGGCGATGACCGGCTCAGGCGTACCGCTCTACGTCGAGATCTCCGATGCGCTGCGCCGCAAGGCCCGGGCCACGCCCGCGGGCCAGGCTCTGCCCAGCGAGACCGAGCTGGCCGCCCAGTTCGGCGTCAGCCGGATGACCGCGCGGCAGGCCGTCAAGACCCTCGAGGCGGAGGGGCTGCTCTACCGGGTGCCCGGCAGTGGCACCTTCTCGTCCGGTCACGAGGCCCACCGGGTGCTCAACGAGCTGCGCTCGTTCACCTCCGAGATGACCGAGCGGGGCTACCACGTGCGCTCCGAGGTGCTCGCCCAGACCTGGGTCGACACCGACCCCCAGCTGCAGGCCGACCTCGCGCTCGCGCCGCGCAGCCGGGCCGTCTACCTCGAGCGGGTGCGCTACGCCGACGAGACGCCCATGGCCATGGAGCGCACCTACCTGACCCCTCGGTGCTCGGCCGTGCTCGACGGTGACCTGTCGACGACCTCGCTCCACGCCGCCCTGGAGGAGATCGGCATCCGCCCCACCGAGTCGTTCGGCAGTCTCGTCGCCGCTCTCGCGGGCCCGTCCGACGTCGAGCACCTCAAGGTCGAGGCCGGCTCGCCGCTCCTCGTGGAAGTGCGCCGGATCGACGACCAGCACGGCACCCGCATCGAGCGCACCGAGACGCGGTATGCCGGTAACGAGTACGTCTTCGACCTCCAGCTGAGGCGGCACTGATCCCCGGAGTCATTGCCCGAAGCTGTCTGGACAGCCATACTGGTCGCCGTGCCTGACTCCCCGCGGATGGCCGCGCTGCGCAAGACCGGCCCCGGGGCGGAGGCCGCCGGCGTCGAGGACCTCGCGGTGCCGCACGCGGGCCCCGGACAGGTGCGGGTCGCCGTCCGCGGCACCGGGATCTGCGGCACCGACCTGCACATCCTGCTCGACGAGTTCCCGAGCGTGCCGCCGGTGACGATGGGCCACGAGGTCACCGGGCTCGTCGACGAGGTCGGTGACGGCGTCGACCGCGCGCTCGTCGGCCGGCGGGTCGCTCTCGAGACCTACTTCTCCACCTGCGGCCGCTGCGTGCGCTGCCGGTCGGGCCGCACCAACCTCTGTGCGGAGCGCCGCTCGATCGGCAGCCACGTCGACGGCGGCTTCGCGGACTACGTCGTCGTTCCGGCGGTCAACGCCCACGCCGTGCACGACTCGGTCGGCCTGCACGCGGGGTCGCTCTACGAGCCCCTCGCCTGCGTCGCGCACTGCCTCTGCGACCCCGCCGTCGCGTCACCCGGCGACTCCGCGCTCGTCGTCGGCCCGGGGGCGATGGGGCTGCTGGCCGCGCAGGTGCTGCGGGCCCAGGGTGCGGTGGTCACCGTGGCCGGCACCGCGCGCGACGCCGTGCGCCTCGAGCTCGGCGCCTCGTTGGGCTTGAGGACGGTGACGAGCGACGACCCCGATCCTGGCGACGACCCGGCCCCCGGCTACGACGTCGTCGCCGACTGCAGCGGGTCCTCCGCGGGCATCGCCTGGGGGCTGGAGCGCACCCGCAAGGGCGGCCACTACGTGCAGATCGGCTTGTGCGGCAGACCGATTCCCTTCGCCATCGACCAGGTATGCCTGAACGAGGTCACGGTGACCTCGGGCTTCGCGAGCACTCCGCTGTCGTGGCACCGGGCCGAGAAGCTCGTCGCCGCCGGCCTCGTGCGGCTGGACCCGCTCGTGACCAAGGTCGGCGCGCTCGCCGACTGGCGGGAGTGCTTCGACCTCACCCGCCGGGCGGCCGGCGTCAAGATCGTCCTCGACCCAGGAGCCGCCGCATGAGCACCTCGGAGAACGGCCCGGGCGCACCGACACCCGTGGCGCAGGACCTGGCGGGCCAGGTCGCCGTCGTGACCGGACTGTCCCGCGGCATCGGGAGGGCCGCCGCCGTCGCGCTCGCGGCGCGGGGCGCGGACGTCGCCGGCATCCACCTCGCTGCTGACAGCGACCGCCGGGACGCCGAGGAGACGGTCCGCGCGGTCACGGCCCTCGGCCGCCGCATCCTCGTGACGGAGGGTGACACCGGTGACGAGGCCACGGTGCAGGCGCTGGCGCAGCGGGCCGTGACCGAGCTCGGGGGTCTCGACATCTGGGTCAACAACGCCGCCGCCCTGCGCGTGCAGCCGTTCCTCGACGTCACGGCCGACGACTGGCACGGGCTGCTGCGGGCCAACCTGCACGGCTACTTCTACGGTTGCCGCGCCGCCGCCACCTGGCTCGTCTCCCCCGAACGAGGCGACCGACCGGGGCGCATCGTCAACGTCTCGTCGGCGGCCGACATCCTCGTCGTCGGCGGCCTGTCCACCTACATCGCCGCTAAGGGCGCCATCGTCGCGCTTACCCGCACCATCGCCGTCGAGCTCGCGCCCCGCCGCGTCACCGTCAACTGCGTCGCCCCCGGCGCCATCGAGACGCCGCTCAACAGCCAGGCGTGGGACGACACGGTGCGCCGCACCTACCACGAACGAATCCCCATGGGCCGCATCGGTTCCGCCGAGGAGGTGGCCGACGTCATCGCCTTCCTGGCCTCCCCCGGGTCGCGCTACGTCACCGGCCAGGAGATCGTCGTCGATGGCGGGCTCACCATCAACGGCAACGTCGGCCATGTCGCGACCTGACCCGAGCCAGACCTCCACGCCAGACAGACACGGCGCCGCCCGCCTCGTCGCCGACGGGCTGGTCGGGCATGCCGACCAGGTGGCGGTGGCCCGCGCGTCGGTCTCCGGTGCCGACCGCGGGCAGCCGCAACGCGCCCTCGACCTCGACGTACTCGGTGGCCTGTCGTTGCGCCTGCGCCCCGACCGCGGGCTCGATGTCGGCGCGGTCTGGTGGCGCGGCATACCGCTGGCCTGGTCGTCGCGGGTGGGGGAGGTCGCCGGCCGTCCCACCGACGCGCCCCAGGACTGGATCCGCGCGTTCGGCGGGGGCCTCGTGACGACCTGCGGCCTGCAGAACGTCGGCCGGCCGGTGGAGGGCTACGGCCAGCACGGCGCGTTCTCGTCCACCCCGGCCTCCGAGGTCACCGTCACCCGCACCGTCGTCGGCGACGAGCTCGAGCTCGTGGTCACCGGGCTGGTCGAGGAGGTCGACGCCCTCGACACCTTCCTCGTCTGCCGTCGCACGGTGACCACGCGCACCGGGTCAGGACGCCTCACCATCACTGATGTCGTCACCAACCACGGCGCCGTCGAGGTGGCCACCCCGATGCTCTACCACGTGAATCTCGGTGCCCCCGTGTGGAGTCCGGGCGCCCGGCTCGAGGTGCCGGGCCGCACCGACACTCTCCCCCGTGACGACGACGCGCGCGCGGCGCTGGCCGCATGGCCCGCCGCGCCCGCCCCGGAGCCGGGCGGTCGGGAGCGGGTCTTCGAGCACCTCCTCGACCCGGCCTCCGCGGGCGACGAGGAGCGCCGGGTGCGCGTCATAAACCCCGACTTGGGGGTCGCCGTCACCGTGGCGTGGGACGCGTGCACCATGCCCCGCCTGCACCAGTGGGTGCACCCCCGCTCGGGGGTCTACGTGCTCGGCATCGAACCGGCCAACTGCTCGGTGCTCGGCCGCGCCGCCGACCGCGCGGCCGGCCGGCTGCCTGTGCTGGCCGCCGGCGCGTCGCGCACGACGTCCCTCACCATCACGGCCGAGGACCTCCCGACCACCCAGGAGAACGCATGAGACGCGTCATCGGCATCGGCTTCGACCACATGCACATGGGCGACCAGCTGCG
>JBDSYO010000150.1:0-8931 GCA_039925625.1 Lapillicoccus sp.
GCGGTTCTCGCTCTGCTTCTGCTCCTCGCTCATCCGGCCATCGTGCCACTCACGGCCGCGGCGGCAGCACGACCGCCTGACGCACCGTGCGACCCCCGGCGTCCTCTCCCACCAGCTCGGTCGTCTGTCCGGCGGTGAGGTCGTAGGCCACGAGCCGGCTGCCGTCGCTCGGGCACCGGGTGCCCCCGAAGTAGAGGCGGCCGCGGGCGACGGCGTTGGGGACGAGGTCGCCGGCTCCGGGCGGTGGCGCCCACGCGCTGAGGCCCCCCGTGCCGTTGAGCGTGGACAGGGCGGTCGAACAGGGGTCGCCGCGGCGGACCAGGGCGGCTTGGGCGGAGACGGGCCAGGCGTCGGCCAGGCCGCCGTCGCCCAAGGGCCGCGCCGCGGACCCGTCCAGGGGGACGACGAACAGGCGACGGCCGCCCAAGGAGCAGGCGACGAGCACCTGGCCCGTCGACCAGCTCGAGCGGGGGGAGCAGCCCGCCGCCCCGTCGGGCAGCGGGAGCACCCCCACTGCGTCGGACGCGAGGTCGATGGAGACGAGGACGCCGTCGCGGTTCGCGACGACCGCCTGGCGCCCGGAGGGGTCGACGACGAGGCCGGGGGTCCCCGGGCTCCCGGCCGTGGGGGGCAGCGTCAGTGGGTACTCCGCGACGACCCGGCCGTCCGGGCTCCAGTGGTCGATCTGTACCGCGGAGCTCGCGTCGGTGCGCAGCACGAGGTAGCCGCGGTCGGGGCGACCGGCGTACCGCATGGACTTCCAGCCGTAGGCGACGCCGAGCGGCCGCGACGTCCCGGCCTGGACGTCCCACTCCGACGCCTGCGACCCCACGGCCACGAGGACGTGGGTGCCGTCGGCGCTCACGTCCTGCACGACGATCGCGGCGGGCGCGGTGCCGAGGGCGTACCGGGTGCCGGACGGGCTGACGAGCAGGAGCGTCGTCGTCACCGCGGTCGGCGGGGCACTGGTCGCGACGACCACCCATCCCGCCGTCACGTCGCCCCAGGGGATCGCCGCGCGCGGCTGCTCCCCGGGGGCCAGCGCCGGCGACGACAGCGGTTCGGTGCCGGCGGGGACCCCACTCTCGCTCGTCGTGGGGGCCGGCAGGGGGACCACGGCGCCGTCCCGCCCGCCCGCCAGCGCGGCGACGGATACGACGGCCGCCACGGCGGCCACGACTCCCGCCGCCGCCCGCCAGGCGCGGTGGGTGCGGGCCGAGCGGCGGGCGTCCTCGGCGGCGACGTCGCCCCAGAAACCGCGCAGGTCGCCGGCCGACACGGCATCGGCGCGGCGGCGCAGCATCTCGACCGCCCGCTCGGAGGTCACGCCGACCCGAGCGAGCGACTCCTCCAGGCGGGCGGCCCGGTCGCGGACCGCGGTCTCGGTGGTCTGCAGGACGACGGCGGCCTGGCGCGTCCCGAGCCCGGCCCAGCCGGCCAGGACCAGCACTTCGCGCTGCGGCGCCGGCAGGCCGGCCAGGGGGTCGAGGGGGTCCGTCCGCCCGGCCGCCGTGGCGTCGCCCGCGGGCGGCGGCGCCGCGGCGCGGCAGCCGGCGACGACGAGGACCCGGAGGTCGGCCAGACCCGCGCCCGGGTCCCGCCTGGCGTCGCCGCGGCGCAGGTAGCGCAGGAACGCCGCCTGCACCACGGCGTCCGCCGCCGGGCGGTCGTCCGTGAGCAGCACGGCGAGGCGCACCAGCTCGAGGCGGTGCGCGGCATACCGCTGGGCAACCTCGTCGGTGGTCCGGCGGTCACGCACACGGGCCTCCTTGGCTGCGACGACGGTGGCGACCTCCATCGTCGCGGTTCGTGGTGGGTTCGTCGCGGTCGGCCCGGACGGATGCGGTCACGGGCCCGCCGGGCGCCGGGGCCGGCCCCGGCATACGGTCGGGGTATGGCGATCACCAAGGGCGACAAGGTCTCGTGGAACACCTCCCAGGGCCCCACGCACGGACACACGGTCGAGAAACGCACCTCCCGGTTCCAGCACGACGGGCAGACGTTCAAGGCCAGCGAGGACGAGCCCTACTGGCTCGTGGAGTCGGAGAAGACGGGGGCGCGCGCCGCCCACAAGGAGTCGAGCCTCACGGCCCGCTGAGTGGCTGACCGGCCCGCCCGGCTCAGCGCAGGTGGCTGGCGCCGTTGAAGTCGACGACCGCGCCGGAGACCCACTCGGCGGCGGGGTCGGCGAGGGTGACGACGGCCGCCGCGACCTCGTCGGGGGTCGCCACCCGCCCGAATGGGCTCTGCGCCCGGATGGCCGCCCCCTGCGGCCCGTCGAGCATCGCCGCGGCCATGTCGGTGGCGATGAACCCCGGGGCCAGGCTCACCACCGAGATGCCCTGCGGAGCCAGCGCGACGGCCATGGACTGACCGAAGGCGTGCAGGGCGGCCTTGCTCGCGCCGTAGGCGGGCACGTCCGGTTCGCCGCGGTAGGCGCCCCGAGAGCCGATGTTGACGATCCGGCCTCGGGGCAGGCCCACGGCTGGGTCGACCTGCGTCATGTGCCGGACCACGCACCAGGTGAGGTTGGCGGGTCCGAGGAGGTTGGTGGCGAGGGTCTGCTGCCAGATCCGGGTCCACGTGTCGTAGTCGACGTCGGTGATGCGGTGGTCGCCCCGGCGGCTCCCCCCGGCCGGTCGCGCGTCCGCCGGGTCGAGGAAGAGGGCCGCGTTGTTGACGAGCACGTCGACGCGCCCGAGGGCGGCGGCGGCCTCCTCGGCGAGCCGGGCGACCGCCGCCGGGTCGGCGAGGTCGGCGCGCACCAGCGCGTGCCCCTGACCGGGCAGGCGCTCGAGCAGCTCACGGGCGGGCGACTCGGCCGACCGGTAGTGGACGACGACCCGGTCGCCCCGCTGGGCGAAGGCCAGGGCCGTCGCTGCGCCGACGCCTCGGGACGAGCCGGTGACGAGGACCCCGCGGGAGAGGCCGGTCATCCCCACAGGTCCAGCTCGGCGGCGCGGGGGGCCTCGACGACCGCTGACTCGAGGTCGAAGGTCATCACGGCGCCGTGCGACGGCGTCCACTCCGGCCAGCCGGGGTCGCCGTCCGTACCGAACGCGACCCAGGCGCGGTGCATCTCCTCGGCCAGCGAAGAAGGGGCGGAGGCGCCGGCCATGGGGGAGCCGACGCCAAGGGTGTCGAAGACGAAGCCCAGCTCGAGCGCGTGGCAGGCGCCGAGGTCGGCGACCGGCGTCGGCCAGGCGAACTCGTACTGGTGCACCTCGCCACCGGCGGCGTGCTGGGCGGCCGCCAGCCGGGTCGCCGGCGCCCGGAACGCGCCGTCGGTCATGATCGCGCAGACGACGTCGCCGGGGGTCGCGCCCGGCCGGTTCCCGGCATACGTCGCCACCGCCTCGGTGGGCCAGCCGTACCGCGCGGCCAGGGGGGTCAAGGCCGCTGGGGTCACCGACGCGGCGACCCCGCTGGGCACGAGGAAGAGGCGCATCTCCTCGCGGGTCGTCCCGACGAGCAGCGGCATCCCGGCGGCGGCTCCGGCGGCGATCCGGGAGAGCGGCACGTCGGGCACCAGGTCGCCGTCGACGACGGGGAAGATGCTCATGATGCCCAACCCGCCGGCGAGCACCGTTGGGCCCCAACGGTTCGGGTCGGGGTCAGCCTGCATGGCCAACCCGATCGCGGTCTGGGCGGCCGCAACGGCGTCGGGGTCGAGAGACCCGAAGGCGTCGGCCGTCGGCGGCACCCCGAGGTGGGCCGCGATCTCGGCGGCTACCCGTGAGGCGTCCTCCCGGGCGCAGACCGCGCTCGCGCTCCCGCTCTGCACGACGGCGCGGTGGAACAGCCCCTCGGCGGCCGGCGCCGCCATCAGCGTGGCGACGCTCATGCCGCCGGCGGACTCGCCGAAGACCGTGACGTCGTCGGGGTTGCCGCCGAACGCCGCCACGTTGTCGCGCACCCACTCCATGGCGGCGACCTGGTCGCGCAGGCCGAGGTTGGTGGGGGCGCCCTCGAGCACCCCGAACCCCGGCAGCCCGACCCGGTAGTTGAGGGAGACGAGGACGACACCGTCGCGGGCGAACGCGGTGCCGTCGTAGGTGGGGATCGAGGCCGCGCCGCGGACGAAGGCGCCGCCGTAGATCCAGACCATGACCGGTCGCCGGTCGGCGCCCGCCGGCGCCCACACGTTGACGCTGAGGTACTCATCGCCCGGGTCGACCGAGCTGGGCAGCACCTGGTCCACCGGCGGCAGGTACGGCGCCTGGGCGGCCGTGGGGCCGAAGGCGGTCGCGTCCCGCTCCCCCTCCCACGGCTGGACCGGCTCCGGGGCCGCGTAGCGCGCGCGGCCGACGGCGGGCGCGGCGTACGGGATGCCGAGGAAGGCCGAGACCCCGTCGCGCGTCGAGCCGCGGACGGGACCACCAGTGACGCGCACGACCGGGTTCATGCGGTCATCCAACCAAACGGTCCTGACGGGTCGCCGGCCGAGGGCGCGGGCTCAGCCGTTGATGTCGGGGGCCCGCAGCCGGGCCTCGTCGGCGGAGGCGTCGTCGGGCATCGTCTGCGAGACCCGTTCCGCCTCGACCCGCTGGGCCCAGTGCTCCACCTCGTTGTCCACCGTGGCGTCGTCCCACTTGAGGATCGAGGCCACGAGCTCGGCGGCGGGCCGGGAGGCCCCGACGCCCCGGTCGAACGTCTCGATGGACAGGCGGGTGCGCCGGGCGAGGATGTCGTCGAGGTGGAGCGCGCCCTCGTGCGAGGCGGCATACACGATCTCGGCGCGCAGGTAGTCCTCCCCGCCGGGCAACGGCTCGCCCAGGGAGGCGTCGTCAGCGACGAGGTCGAGGATCTCGCCGGTGAGGATGCCGTGACGCATGAGCATCTTCTCGATCCGCTCGACGTGCAGCCCCGACTCCTTGGCCAGCGCCTCACGTCGGTTCCACATCGCGTGGTAGCCGACCGCTCCGACCATCGGGATGTCGGCCGTCGTCGACTCGGGGATCGACCCGCCAAGGGTGCGGGCCGCCTCGTCGATGGCGTCGCGGGCCATGATCCGGTAGGTCGTGTACTTACCGCCGGCGACGACGACGAGCCCGGGCGCCGGGTGGGCGACGACGTGCTCGCGGGACAGCTGCGACGTCTGCTCGGTGTCGCCGGCCAGCAGCGGCCGCAGCCCGGCGTACACGCCCTCGACGTCCTCCTGGGTGAGCCGGGTGGTGAGGAACTCGTTGACGTGGTCGAGCAGGTAGGCGATGTCGGCCGCCGTCGCGGCCGGGTGGGCCTTGTCGAGGTTCCACTCCGTGTCGGTGGTGCCGATGATCCAGTGCCGGCCCCACGGGATGACGAAGAGCACCGACTTCTCGGTGCGCAGGATGATCCCCGAGGTCGAGTGGATGCGGTCGCGGGGGACGACGAGGTGGATGCCCTTGCTCGCCCGGACGTGGAACTGGCCACGCTCCCCGATCAGGGCCTGCGTCTCGTCGGTCCAGACCCCGGTGGCGTTGACGACCTGGCGGGCGTTGATGTCGAACTCCTGGCCGGTCAGCTTGTCGCGCGCGCGGATGCCCGTGACCCGCTCGCCCTGGCGCAGGAAGCCGACCGCCGCCACCCGCGAGGCCACGTGGGCGCCGTAGGTGGAGGCGGTGCGCGCCAGCTCCATGGTGTGCCGGGCGTCGTCGACCTTGGCGTCGTAGTACTGCACGGCTCCGGTGAGGGCGGACCGCTTGAGCGCCGGGGCGATCCGCAGCGTCGCCCGCCGGCTGAGGTGCTTGTGCCAGGGCAGGCCGGCCCCGTTGCCCGAGCCGCGGGCCATGGTGTCGTACATCGTCAGGCCGGCCTCGACGTAGCCCCGCTCCCACCCGAGGTGGGTCAGGGGGTAGAGGAACGGCACGGGCCGCACGAGGTGGGGGGCGAGCCGGGTCAGCAGCAGCCCCCGCTCCTGCAGGGCCTCGCGCACGAGGCCGAAGTCGAGCATCTCCAGGTAGCGCAGGCCTCCGTGGACGAGCTTGCTGGAGCGGCTCGAGGTGCCGGAGGCGAAGTCCCGCGCCTCGACGAGACCCGTGGTGAGGCCTCGGGTCACGGCGTCGAGAGCGCAGCCGGTGCCGACGACGCCGCCGCCGACGACGAGGAGGTCGAGCTCGGCGCCGGACGCCAGGCGTTCGATGGCGGCGGCGCGACGGTCCGGGGACAGGGCCAACGGGTTCATCGGTGCATCTGCGTTCTCAAGGGATCTCCACCCAGTCGAGGGTGCGCTCCACGGCCTTGCGCCACTGGGCGTACCCGCTCTCCCGCCGGTCGTCGCTCCACTGAGGCGACCACCGCCGGTCTTCCTTCCAGTTCGCGCGCAGCTCGTCGGTGCTGCTCCAGAAGCCCGTCGCCAGGCCGGCGCAGTAGGCCGCGCCGAGGGCCGTCGTCTCGGGGACCACCGGGCGGCTCACCTCCACGCCGAGCACGTCGGCCTGGATCTGCATGCACAGGTCGTTGGCGGTGACGCCGCCGTCCACCTTGAGGACGCTGAGGTCGAGGTCGCGCCCGGCGTCGCGGCTGTCCTCGACCATCGCGTCGGCGACGTCGCGGCTCTGGTAGCAGATCGCCTCGAGCGCGGCCCGTGCCAGATGCGCCGACGTGTTGAACCGCGAGAGCCCGACGATCGCGCCGCGGGCGTCGGAGCGCCAGTAGGGCGCGAACAGCCCGGAGAACGCGGGCACGAAGTAGACGCCGCCGTTGTCGTCGACCGTGCGGGCCAGGCTCTCGACCTCCGCGGCGGAGCGCAGGACGCCGAGCTGGTCGCGCAGCCACTGCACCGCGGAGCCGGTGACCGCGATCGAGCCTTCGAGCGCATACACCGGCTTGGCGTCGCCGAGCTGGTAGGCGACCGTCGTCAGCAGGCCGTGCTGCGAGCGGACGAGGTCCTCCCCGACGTTGAGGAGCATGAAGTTGCCGGTGCCGTAGGTGTTCTTGGCCTCCCCGGGTGCGAAGCAGACCTGGCCGACGGTGGCTGCGTGCTGGTCGCCCAGCGCGCCCCCGATGGCGATCTCGCCCTTCCACGGGCCGTCCGCCCCGGTATGCCCGTAGAGCCGCGGGTCGCTCGACGGCCGGATCTCCGGGAGCATCCCGCGCGGCACCCCGAAGAAGCCGAGCAGCTCGTCGTCCCAGTCGAGGGTCTCGAGGTCCATGAGCATGGTGCGGCTCGCGTTGGTCACGTCGGTGACGTGCCGGCCGCCGTGGGTGCCGCCGGTCAGCTGCCAGACGAGCCAGGAGTCGATGGTGCCGAACAGCGCGTCGCCGTCCGCCGCCGCGTCCGCGAGCCCGTCGACGTTCTCCAGCAGCCACTGGAGCTTGCCGCCGGCGAAGTAGGGCGCCGGGACGAGTCCGGCCTTGCGGCGGATGACCTGGCCGCGCTCGTCGGCGTCGAGGGCCTTGGCGATGCGGTCGGTGCGGGTGTCCTGCCACACCACAGCGTTGGCGTAGGGGCGGCCGGTATGCCGGTCCCACACCACCGTCGTCTCGCGCTGGTTGGTGATGCCGATGCTGTCGAGGTCGGCGGCGCGCAGGTGGAGCTTGGTCAGGCACGACTCGATCGCGGTCTGCGTACGCTCCCAGATCTCCAGGGGGTCGTGCTCGACCCAGCCGGCCCGGGGGAGAATCTGCTCGTGCTCGAGCTGGTGGCGGCCGACCTCCGCGCCGTCGTGGTCGAACACGATGAAGCGCGTGCTCGTGGTCCCCTGGTCGACCGCACCGACGAAGTCCGCCATGCGGGCCAGGTTTCCACACTCCCGGGGGTCGGCGCCAAGGTGTCCCACCCCGGGCGGCGGCTCTGGTTCAGTAGTCCCGTGCCCGATCCCGTCCAGCCCCCACCGGTCAGGCGTGGGACGCGCCCGCCCGGCAACCGGGTCGCCGGGTCCGTGCTGCGGCGCCGCACCCGGCAGGTGCTGCGCGCGAGCGAGCCGCCCACCGACGCGATCCCCGTCTGGACCCAGCCCGACGGGGTGGACCTGGCCACCGGCAGGGCGGTCGTCGACCTCGCGGTGCGGGCCGGCACCGCCTTCATGGCCACCGGGGCCGCAGCGAGCGACGTCGTGGCCAACGTGCTGCGGCTCACCAGCGCTTACGGGCTGCGGTCGGTGCACGTCGATGTGACCTTCAGCTCGATCTCGATCTCCTACAACCGCGGTCCGCAGGCCGACCCCCTCACCGTGACCCGCGTGGTCCGCTCCCGCAACCAGGACTTCACGCGCCTGGAGCGCCTGCACGACGTCGTGGACCTCGTCGCGGGTGGGCCGCTGTCGGTCGTGGACGCCCGCGAGCGGTTCGACGCCGTCATCCACGCCCCCCATCCCTACCGGCGGTGGGTGACGACCGGCGCCGTGGCGCTCATGGGGCTCGGCACCTCGATCCTCGCCGGGGCCGGCTGGTTCGTCGTGCTCATCAGCATGCTCAGCGCGGCGATCATCTCTCGGGTGGTCACGACGGCGTCGCGGCGCAAGGTCCCCGGCTTCTTCGCCCAGGCCCTCGGCGCGGCGGTGCCGACGTTCTTCGCGGCCCTCCTGGCCGTCGCGCAGCAGAGCGGCGAGATGCTGCCGAACGTGCTTCCCTCCCTCGTCGTCGCCTCCGGCATCGTCGTCCTGCTCGCCGGCTTGTCGCTCGTCGGCGCCGCCCAGGACGCCATCGAGGGGTTCTACGTCACGGCGGGAGCCCGGATGTTCCAGGCGCTCGTCCTCACCCTCGGCATCGTCGTCGGCATCGTCGTCGTCCTCGCCGCCGCCTCGCGCCTCGGCGTCGTCCTCGCCATCACGCCGCAGCCCATGGTCACGGCCGCCGTGCCCGCCCAGGTCGTCGCGGCCGCGATCATCGCGGCCGGGTTCGCGGTGTCGACGTTCACGGGCAGCCGCAGCACCCTCGTCGCCGCGTTCGCGGGGGCGGTGGGCTGGTACGTCGACCTGCTCTTCGTCGGCGCGGGCAGCACCGCGTCGT
>JBDSYO010000151.1:0-9127 GCA_039925625.1 Lapillicoccus sp.
GGTGCGGGTCGAGTTCAAGGAGACCGACGGCGACCGCCGTTACGGCCACTACCTCGCCCGGACGGGAGACCTCTTCCGGCTCCCGAGCCACATCGCCCACCGCACCTTCTCGGGCGACGGGCGGCGGCGGGTGACGCTGGAGATCCTCCCCGACAACCCGTTCTGGGACCTGCGGGGAACGCGTCCGATCTCGGTCGACCGTTCCGGAGCCGTCGGCGACCTCCGGTTCGAGGTCACGCCGGACGCCGTGCTGGTGCACCACGCGGCCGGCACCGCCACCTGCCCCCGCGACACCTTCACCCGCGCCCTGCGGGCCCTTTCGGAGTGGGAGCTGCACCTGGGCCACAACGAGCTCGACGGCGGTGTCGTCATCCACGACGACGGGCTCACGGCGCAGGTGCGCGGACCGGGGTGGGCGACGACGGTCGACGGGGCGGCCCTCGTCGGCGTGTTCCGCGGCCTGCTCGAGGAGCTGGCGGCCGATGCGCGGACGACGGGCACCCCGACCGGCGAGGCGGGCCGATGAACCCGAACCGCCCCTTCGCCACGATGGCGGGCTCGACCGCGGTCGTCACCGGAGGCGCCCGGGGGATCGGCCTGGCCGTCGCGGCGAGGTTCCGCGCGGTGGGGATGGGCGTGCTCGTCATCGACCGCGACCCGGCAGCGCTCGAGGAGGGCCTGGCAGAGCTGATCGGGCAGCCCGGGGACGAGCCGGTGCGCGGGGTATGCACGTCGCTCAGCACCGACGCATGCCTCGACCCGGTCGCAGCGGCGCTCGCCGAGGTCCCGCGCCTGGGTGTCTGGGTCAACAACGCCGGGCGAGTCAGCCACGAGGCGGCCGAGGACGTCGACCTGGCCACCTTCGAGGAGGTGATGCGCGACAACACGGTGTCCGCCCTGCGCGGCAGCCAGATCGCGTTCCGGGCAATGACGGCCGGGTCGGCCCCGGGTGGAGCGGTCGTCAACATGACGTCGATGGTCGCCCGCAAGGCGCTCCCGCAGCGGCTGAGCTACGCCACCTCCAAGGCGGCGCTGGAGAACGTCACCCGCTACTGCGCGCAGGAGTGGGGACCGCGCGCGGTGCGGGTCAACGCCGTGTCACCGGGCTACGTCGACACCCGGCTGACCCAATGGGCCGAGGACGACCCGCGCACCGCCGCCAAGCGGGAGAGCGTGGGGCGCCTGGCCCTGCCGAGGTCGGGCACGGTGGACGACATCGCGGCGGTGGTGCTGTTCCTGGCCTCGCCCCAGGCTGCCTACGTGACGGGGCAGACGGTGTTCGTGGACGGTGGCTGGCACCTCGCGTGAGGGCGGACCCGTCACGGGTAGGACGCGCTGGAGAGCGGGTGCTCACCCGCGTGGTCACGCAACCGGGCCCGCAGTGCGGCGTCGGGGTAGAGGTACTCCCACCGCCGCCCTGGCCCCAGCCCGGTCGCGCGGTGCAGGGTGCCCATCATCTCGGCGTGGGTCAGGGTCACCGCCGCGCAGTCCATGACGCTCACCCCGTCGATCTGGTGCACGCCGAGGTCGGCGAGCATCTGGCTGAGGATGCCCTCGGCCGGGATGACGACGTCGGCGAAGTCGTGGTCGATGACGTCGCGTGCGGCCGCCGTGAACGCGGCGACGAGCGCAGTGGGGTCGTCGGCCGCGTGCGCGAGGTCGTCCTCGGAGAACGCCGGCTCCAGGACCCGGATCGGGGCGACGCGGTCCCGCAGCCGGTGACCGTCGACGAGGTGCTCGATCATCCAGCGGATGTGCGGGGTGACGGTGACCACGCCGATGCGCCGGGCCACGAGGCACCCCGTGAGCAGCGTCGACTCCGCGAGGGACACCACCGGGATGTCCACCGCGCTGCGGATGACACGCAGGTGCGGCTCGCTGAACGACCCGAGGGCCATGACGTCGAAGCCCTCGCGCTCCGCTCGGATCGCCAGCCCGACGACCTGGTCGAGCAGGACGTGGTAGGCCAACGGGTGGATCGACACGGCCGTCGGGGGCAGGTCGCCGTAGGTGCCGGCCGCAACGCCCGAGACCTCGACGGTGGTGTCGGGCCGCAGGAGGCCGGCGGCGCGAGCCTGCAGCGCCGTCCCGTACGCGGGATAGCGCGAGATGTCGGCCATCGACTGGTACCAGATGCGCACCGCTCAGCCCCGGCCGGCGTGAACGTGGGTGTCGGCGGGGGAGTCGTGCGCGGCGGGCGGCAGGGGGCATACCGGGTCGTCGAGGCCGAGCACCATGACCAGCCGCCCGAACCCGAGGAACTGGGCGCAAAGCATTCCGATCTCCACGACCTCTTCCTCGTCGTAGTGCTCGCGCAGGCGCCGGAAGTGCTCCTCGCCGACGGCGAAGTGGTCGGCGCCGAACGTGAGCGCGAAGTCGACCACGGCCGCCTGGGCGGGCGTGAAGTCGCGGCGGTCCCATCCGGACAGCGCAGCGATCTGCTGCTCGGTCATCCCGTCGTCGATCGCGTCGTCGCGGCGGGCCCGGAGGCAGATCGGGCACTGCGTGGTCTGGGCGATGGCGAGCCGGAGCAGCTCGCAGGTCGCCGCCCCGATGCGAGTGCCGAACCGCAGGCCCGTGTAGTACTGGAACAGCCGCTCGGCGTGCTGGGGAGCGTGGGCCATCGCGGCCACGAACGCCTTGCCCCCCTCGCTCGCTCCGACCTACGTCGCCTTGAGGTCCGGCGTCATTCGCTCGGGGTCGACCAAGGACACGTACACAGGATCTCCTTCGACGACGCCATCGTGGTCGAGCCAGTTTGTACGCAATACTCGTGGAGGACAAGAGCCTGGTCGCTGTGGCTATGAGGGTCTCGGGTCCACGAGAGCGAAGATTGTATGCGAAATAGGAGTGTGCGGCATGAGCCAACGCAGGCTGGAGAACCGGGTGGTGCTCGTCACCGGGGCGGGCCGGGGGATCGGCGCCGCTATCGCGCGGCTCTGCGCCGAGGAGGGTGCCCGGGTGGTCGTCAACGACCGTGACCCGGAGCCGGCCGCTGAGGTGGTCGTCCAGATCGAGGCCGCAGGAGGCACCGCGGTCGCCGCGGTCGGGGACCTCGCCGACTGGACGGCGGCGGGGGTCGTGGTCGACACCGCCGTGGAAGAGCTCGGAGCCCTCGACGGCGTGGTCAACAACGCCGGCACGTTCTCGATGGCGCTGCCCCACGAGCAGGACCCCACCGAGCTGAGACGGCTGCTCGAGGTCAACGTCCTCGGAGTGGCGCACGTGGGAATCCATGCGTTGCGGCACATGGTTCCTCGGGGTCGCGGCTCCATCGTCAACGTCACGTCGTCGTCGATGGCGGGGCTGCCCGCGATGAGTGCCTACGGAGCCACCAAGGGCGCGGTGACGTCGCTGACGCTCGGGTGGGCCCTCGACCTCGAGGGCACCGGGGTGCGGGTCAACGCCCTGTCGCCGATCGCGACGACCCGGCTGCAGGAGGTCCGGATGGACTACGAGGGCCTGGCGGGGGACGACCGCGAGACGACGCGGGAGACGCGCTTCGTGGCGCCCGAGTTCAACGCGCCGATGGCGGTGTTCCTCCTCTCCGACCGGTCAGCACACCTCAACGGCCAGGTGGTGCAGGTCAGCCGCGGCGACCAGCTCGGCCTCCTCGCGCGCACCGCCCTGGCCGGGCCGACCGTGACCGTCCGCCCGGGGTCCATCGAGGACGTCGAGAACGCCTTCGACTCCACACTGGACGCGCAGGCCCAGCCGCACGCGCTCTCTCGCGGGCGATGAGCCGCCCGGACGCCGTGGAGGTCGTGGAGGTGTCGCCCCGCGACGGTCTGCAGAACGAGAGCCGGCACCTCGACACCGCCACCAAGCTCGAGCTCGTCGACCGCGTCGTCGCGGCGGGTGCGCGCCGCGTCGAGGTCACGGGGTTCGCCCGGCCCGACGTCGTCCCCGCCCTGGCCGACGCCGACGCAGTAGCCGCCGCGGTGGCGGGCCGGCCCGGTGTGGAGTGGTCGGCGCTCGTCCTGAACGCCCGTGGCTACGACCGCGCCCGTTCCGCAGGGATCCGGGCCGTGAACATGGTCGTCCTCGCGACCGAGACCTTCAGCGGCCGCAACCAGCGTCTCTCGGTGGCGGAGGCCGTCGCGGTGGCCCACACCCTGCGGGAGCGCGCGACCGCCGACGGGGTCCGGTTCACCGTCACCGTCGGGGCCGCGTTCGGCTGCCCGTTCGAGGGCGAGGTCCCGCTCGAGCGGCTGCGGTCCGTGGTGGACCGGGTGGCTGCGTTCGCGCCCGACGAGCTCGCCCTCGCCGACACGATCGGCGTCGGTACGCCCGGGGACGTGACCGAGCGGTTCGGGCTGGCCCGCGAGCTGGCGCCGGACCTACCACTGCGGGCGCACTTCCACGACACCCGGAACACGGGCATCGCCAACGCGGTCGCGGCACTCGATGCCGGCGTCTCGGCGCTGGACGCGAGCCTGGCCGGGATCGGGGGGTGCCCGTTCGCGCCCCACGCCACCGGCAACGTCGCCACCGAGGACCTCGTCTACTGCCTGCACCGGATGGGGGTCGCGACCGGCCTCGACCTGGACGCCCTGCTCGTGGACGCCGACTGGCTCCCACGCCGGCTCGGCCGCGAACCCACCTCGTCGCTGGTGCGTGCCGGCGTCTTCCCGCCCCCGCCGGGGTCAGCCGAGCAGTGACCCGAGCCGGGCCTGGGCATCGACCAGGGCCGTAACCACGCGGCGGCGCGTTGCGGGTGACATCCGCTGTGCCGGAACGGACACGTTCAGGCCGTACATCGCGCCGTCCGGGCCGGGCACCGGGACCGCCACCGAGATCACGCCCTCCTCGCTCTCACCGTCACTGACGGCATAGCCGCGCCGCCGCGCCGTCCCCAGCTGGCGCTCGAGCCGCGGGCGGTCCCGGATCGACCGGGCGGTGACCCCGGTGAGCACCGGCTCCGGATAGAGCTCGTGCACGGTCGACGCGGACAGCCGGCTGAGCATGGCCTTGCCCGTCGACGTGCAGTGCGCCGGGACGAGGCGGCCCACCCGAGACGCCACGCGGACCGCCTGCCCGCTCTCGATCGCGTCGAGGTAGCGGACCTGGTCGCCGTCGAGCCGCCCGAGGTGGACGGTCTCGGCGAGCTCGCGGTTGAGCTCCTCGAGGACCGGGCGCGCGCGGGCCGGGACGGCGGTCTGGCGCAGCACCGCCGCCGCGATGGTGCCCAGCGCGCCGCCGGGGACGTAGGCCCGCGACGGCAGCTCCTGCACGACGAACCCGCGGTACTGCAGCATGGCGAGCAGCCGGTGGGCGGTCGACGAGGCGACGCCGAGGTAGCTGCTGGCGTCCGTGAGGCGGATCCGCGGCTGTTCGGCGAAGAGCAGCAGCAGCCGCAGGGCGTTGTCGACCGACTCGATGGGGTACTGCGGCGGCGCGGGCTGAGGGGCCGATCCCGGCCTGGGTCCTCCCCCGATCGCCATGGGCCAGAGCCTAGTTACGGAGAAGCTGGTCGGCCCGGGCGAGCTCGTGCTGCCATGCCGCCGAGGCGTTGAGCGCTCCGCCCAGGTCGGGGAGGGCGTCGAGGTCGTCGGCGGGCAGGTCGTCGAGCCGGCCGCCGGCAGTGAGCACGGTCAGGCTGATGCGGGCGATGCGGTTCACGCTCACGGCTTGGAGCACGGCCTCCTCGACCGACGCCGCGGCGCTCGTCAGGCCGTGACCCCGCAGGATGACGACGGGTCGCTCGCCCAGGCTCGCCGCCACCGCGCGCCCGAGACCGGCGTCGCTGACGAGCACTGAGCGCGGGTAGACCGGCACCCCACCGGCCGCCAGCCGCGCACCGGGGATGTCGAGCGCACCGATGACCGGCCGCACCTGTCGGCCGGCCAGATCGAGGGCGACGACCGCCTCGGGGTGGGCGTGGACGACCGACTGCACGTCCGGGCGGGCCCGCATGACCTCGGTGTGCAGGGGCAGCTCGTGCGGAGGTCGGTACCCGCCGTCGAGCTCGCCGGACGCGCCCTCGGCGCCGTCGAGCGTCACCAGCCTGACGTCCTCCGGGCTGCTCGCCGCGAGTCCTCGCTCCTGCGGGCCACGGCACCGGACGAGCAACCGGTCCGCGTCCACCCGCATACTGACGTGCCCGAGCAGGCCGTCGGCCAGACCGCGCGCTACGAGGACCCGGCAGGCGAGAGCCACCAGCAGGCGTTCGGCCGCCCAGGTGCCGGGCCTGTCGGCCGCGACCGTCACGTCTTCACCGCGATGCCGCCGTCGGGATGCAGGACCCCACCAGTGATGCCTCGCGCCCGGGACGAGGCGAGGAACACGTAGCTGCCGGCGTGGTCCGCGCCGGTCAGGGCGACGGCCAGGGGAGTGCGGGCCACGAGCTCGTCGTGGCGGCCGGGGGTGTCGCCCAGCACCCGACCCTCCTCGCCCAGGGCCTGCGGCCCGCGCAGGTCGGTCTGCAACGTCCCGCCCGGAGCGACCGCGTTGACCCGGACGTCGGGTGCGAGCTCGGCGGCCAGCGCCATGACCAGCCCGCGCACCGCGAACTTCGACGAGACGTAGAGCACGCCGCCGCGTCCGGGGTAGTAGCTTGACGTCGACTCCGTGAGCACGACGCACCCGCGGCTGCGACGCAGCTCGGGGAGGGCGGCCTTGACCGTATGCAGGTAGCTGCGGACGTTGGCCCCGAAGACCTCGGCGAAGGCCGCGTCCAGGACGTCGACGTCGAGGTCGCCCAGCCCGCGGTAGAAGTCGAAGATGCCGACGCAGCTGACCAGGATGTCGACGCCGCCGTACGCCGCCACCGTGGCCGCCACGGCCTCCGCGTTCGCCGCCGCGGTGGTGGCGTCACCCCGGACCACGACGACGTCGGGCCGGTCCGTTTGCAGGGCAACGCATTTGGCCTCGTCGCGCTCGAGCACAGCGACCCGGGCGCCCTCGTCGAGGTAGGCGTCGACCACCGCACGGCCGATGCCCGACCCCCCGCCGACGACGAGCGCGGCGCGCCCGTCGAGCCAGGCCTGGGCCATCAGGCGTCCTCGCGGAACAGCGACTCCATGGGGTGGCCGATCATCTCGCTGAACGTGCGGGGTCCCTGCCACGTGAGCGACTCCAGCTCCAGGGGGCACAGCGCCACCCACTGCCCGGTGCGGGTCGACTCGATGAGCAGGCGGGACCCGTTGCGGGTCTCCACCCGGCTCACCCGGATCTCGGCGAACTCGTTGCCGAGGCCGATTGACGGTTCCAACCGCTCGGGGGGCACGTGGCTCACAGGAAGACCGCCAGGTTCTGCATCCGCAGAACCGACTCGTCGACCATGATCGTGCGCCTCGCCAGGCGCCAGACCCCGCCCTCGTCGCGCAGCAGGTCGTCGCGACCGGCCGACACGAAGGCGGCCTCGCGCACGTCACCGCGACTGCGGAACAGCAGGACCGACGACTGCACCTCGAGCTCACCTGGGTCGTCGGTCGCGAAGGTCCGCACGTTGCCGACGTGGTGCCTCAGCCGGGAGGGGGGGTCCTCGGTCCAGGCGTGCTCGGTGGCGAAGCGGGCCACCCTTCGGTCCAGGGAGTACTTGTCCTCGTCGAAGTGGGCCATGCCCGGCGCGGTGTCGAAGCCGGCGGCGAGCGCCGTCGTCACGCGTACCGGCATGACGTAGCGGATGTCGTCGCTCAGCAGGGTCAGCCAGGTGGCGTAGTCCTGGGCGTCGAGGAGGTAGGCCTCGTCGACGAGCCAGTGGTGGGCGGTGAGGTGTCGGCGGTCGTCGAAGGGCAGGCTCGGGCCGTTGGCCCGGCGCACGGGGACGTCGGGGCGCGTCACGGCTGCGCGACCGGACGCTCGAGGCAGTCGGCCCACTGCCGGAGCAGGGCCCTCTGGTTGTACTCGCCGTAGCCGACGTAGGCGGAACCGGGGCCGCTCCACTGCTCCGGCGTCAGGGGCGGGACGACGGTGGTGTCGTCGGGCCACAGCCCCATCCGGCTGTTGAGCAGGAGCCGCCGGGCCATCGAGCCGGCCGCCGTGCTCGTGAGGGAGACCCAGTTCTCGACGTCGTCCTGCTCGAACATGCCGGTGCTTCCGAAGCACATGAGGTAGGCCTTGTAGGAGAGCTCCTTGAACTCCTGCGGCGCGTTCTTGTCGACCGCGAACCAGGAGAGCACCTCGGTCTCGTCCGGCGAGATCGGCTGCCACTGCCGCAGGGAGATGAAGGGCAGCACGGCGTCGGACTCCCCGACCCGCGGCCAGTTGTGCACGAAGCTGAGGTTCGGGAACACCGTGGCCGCCGAGATCATGAACCCGTCGGAGCCGACCACGCGCTGCTGCTCAGCCGACCAGGTGCGGCCCATCCGCTCGACCATGTCGTCGGGATACCCCACGTAGCGCAGCCCAGCGGCGAAGTCTCCGGGCGGGAGCTTGTAGGTCGTCCCCCCACCACTGGTGGCCCAGTAGGTCGTCCCGTCCTTGCGCTTCTCCGCCTTCGGCTCACGGAACAGGCCGATCTCCACGACGCTCGAATGGGTGTGCGGCGTGTGGTACATGTCGCCGGCGAAGTTCTCGGCGCCGATCTTCCAGTTCGCCTTGATCCGCCACCGCTGGGGGCCGCGCAGCTCGATGCCGTCCTCGCTCTGACGCGTGTAGTAGTCGAGGTAGAAGGCGAAGTCGCCCAGGAACTCCTTCAGCGGCATGACGTTCGCGTCGAGGCTGACGAAGATCATCCCGTTGTAGATGTCCATCGCCGGCGCCGGCAGCAGGCTCTGGTCCTTGCGCGCATACCCCGCCTCGCCGCCGTAGGCGTCGCGGTGGAAGGGCAGACCGACCAGGCGACCGTCGTTGCGGTACGACCAGCCGTGGTAGGGACAGCGGAAGTGGGACGCGTTGCCGATCTCCGCACGGCAGACCTGCATTCCCCGGTGCAGACACATGTTGAACAGCGCCCGGATGCGACCGTCCTCGTCGCGCACGATGATGAAGGAGTCCTCGAGGACGCGCCGAACGACGTAGTCGCCCGCGGACGGCACCTCGGACTCGTGGGCGACGAACATCCAGCTCCGCGAGAACAGGCGTTCCTTCTCGAGTGCGAAGACCTCGGCGTCGTTGTAGATGTGCGCGGGGATCATGCCGCGACGGACGTCCGCGAGCAGGGTGGCGTGCGGGGAGTCCATGG
>JBDSYO010000152.1:0-3262 GCA_039925625.1 Lapillicoccus sp.
GCACCCCGTCGGTCGGCGGCAGCCCACCATCACCCGCCGCGAGGTCGTCGGTGCGCAGCACGCGCACCCGGCCCACCTCCGGTGGCGGTGACGACCGCAGCCGCTCCATGACCGGAGGGATCTCCGAGAGGTCGGTGACCCGCACCGAGAAGGAGCCGGTCGCATGCACACCGTGGGCCACCGCGAGGTCGTCGAGCACGTCGAGCAGGGTGCGCCCCAGGGCTTTGAGCCCGGCCGCCATCTCGGCGAGGAACAGCGCCGCGCTGACCCCATCCTTGTCGCGCACGACCTGCGGAGCGACGCAGTAGCCCAGCGCCTCCTCGTACCCGTACGTGAGTCCCGGCACCCGGCCGATCCACTTGAACCCCGTCAGGGTCTCCTCGTGCCGGATCCCTGCGGCCGCCGTCATCGCCGCCAGCAGCCGCGACGAGACGATGGAGCAGGCGAACACGGCATCGGGGGCCACGCCACGGGCCAGGACGTGCGCGCCGAGCAGGGCACCGACCTCGTCACCGCGCAGCATCCGCCAGCGGCCGTCGTCGAGAACCGCTGCGGCACAGCGGTCGGCGTCCGGGTCGTTGGCAATGACGATGTCGGGGTGCACCTCGCGGGCCACGCCCAGGGCAGCGTCGATCGCGCCGGCCTCCTCCGGGTTCGGAAAGGGGACGGTGGGGAAGTCGGGGTCCGGATCCGCTTGCGCGGCAACCGGATACGGCGCCGGGAAACCGGCCAGCTCGAACACGCGGCGCATCGTCTCGTTGCCGACCCCGTGCAGCGAGGTATGGACGACGCTCAGGTCGCGCGGGGCTTCCGGGGGCACCAGGGCGGCGACGCGACGCGCATACTCCTCCTGCACCTCGTCGTCGAGGGTCTCCCACCCGTCGCCGGCCAGGGCGAGGTCGGCCACCGAGCCCACGGCGGCGATGTGCGCCGCGATCTGGGTGTCGGTCGGGGGCACGATCTGGCTGCCGTCGCCGAGGTAGACCTTGTAGCCGTTGTCCGCCGCCGGGTTGTGGCTGGCCGTGACCATGACCCCGGCGTCGGCCCCGAGGTGACGGATCGCGAACGCCAGCACCGGGGTCGGCAGGGGATGCGGTAGTACCGACGCCCGACCGCCCGCTCCGACGACGACCGAGGCGGTGTCGCGCGCGAAGTCGTCGGACCGGTGCCGGGCGTCGAACCCGACGACGACCATGGGCTCGGCGATCGCGCACTCGGTCTGCAGGTAGGCGGTGAGGCCGGCGGCCGCTCGCAGGACGACGGCCCGGTTCATCCGGTGGGGACCGGCACCGAGCGCACCGCGCAGCCCGGCCGTCCCGAACTCCAGCATCCCGCTGAACCGGTCCTCGAGGTCGGCCACCGCGCGGTCGTCGCCTCGGTCCGCCGCCGCGAGGACCGCCGACAGCTCCACCCGGGTGACCGGGTCGGGGTCGTCGTCGAGCCAGGCGGTGACCTGAGCGCGCAGGGGCCCCGGCAGCGTCACGCGACGATCCGGGTGACCACGTCGGCGAGCAGCCGGCCGCACCGAGCCGCGGCGGCCTGGCCGGCCTCGATGACCTCCTGGTGCGACAGCGGCTGGTCGGAGATGCCGGCGGCGAGGTTGGTCACCAGCGAGATGCCGAGCACCTCGAGACCCACGTGGCGGGCGGCGATCGCCTCCAGCGTCGTCGACATCCCCACGAGGTCGCCGCCGATCCGCTTGGCCATCTGCACCTCGGCCGGCGTCTCGTAGTGGGGGCCGGGGAACTGCACGTAGACCCCCTCGTCGAGTGACGGGTCCACGTCGCGGGCGATCTCCCGCAGCCGGGCCGAGTAGAGGTCGGTGAGGTCGACGAACGTCGGCCCCTCGAGCGGCGAGACGGCCGTGAGGTTGATGTGGTCCCGGATCAGCACGGGTGTGCCCGGTCGCCAGCCGGGGTTCAGCCCGCCGCAGCCGTTGGTCAGCACGATGGTCGAGCAACCGGCCTGGCTCGCAGTGCGCACCGCGTGCACGACCGACCGCACTCCGCGCCCCTCGTAGTAGTGGGTCCGCGTGCCGTAGACCAGGGCCCGCTTACCGGTGTCACCGATGGCGACCGACCGCATACTCCCTGTATGCCCGGCGACCGCCGCGGCGTGGAAACCCGGCACGTCGGCGTTGTCGACGGTCGCGAGGGTGGGCCCGATGAGGTCGCCCGTCTGGCCCCAGCCGGAGCCGAGGACCAGAGCGATGTCGTGCGTCGGCGCCCCGGTGCGCTCGGCGATGACGGTGGCGGCGGCCCGCGCGACGTCGAAGGGGTCGGTGCCCGGGTCGTTGAGGTCGACGCTCACGCACGCACCCTAGTGCGCGCCGGTGGCCCGCGGGCCGATGGTTGGATGGGGCGGTGATGGGGAAGTCCACGTCCGTCGTCATCCTCGGAGGCGGCCCGGGCGGCTACGAGGCGGCACTGGTCGCGGCCCGGCTCGGGGCGTCGGTCACCGTCGTCGACCGCGACGGCCTGGGTGGGGCGTGCGTCCTCACCGACTGCGTACCCAGCAAGACCCTCATCTCGACCGCCGGCTTCATCGCGAACCGGGCCACGGCGCAGGACATCGGGGTGGGCCTGCCGGAGGCCTCCGTCGACCTCGCGCTGGCCAACCGCCGCATCCTCGACCTGGCCGGCGCCCAGAGCGCTGACATCGCCGCTCGGCTGACCGGCGACGGTGTGCGGATCATCCAGGGCACCGGCACGCTGGTCGCCCCGGGCCGCGTGCGGGCGACGACGGCCGACGGCGCCACCGAGGACCTCGACGCCGAGGTGGTCCTCGTCGCGACGGGCGCGACGCCCCGCACCATGCCGACCGCCGAGCCCGATGGCGAGCGCATCCTCACCTGGCAGCAGATCTACGCGCTCCCCGCGCTGCCCGAGCACCTCGTCGTGGTCGGCTCGGGCGTCACCGGGGCCGAGCTCGCCCACGCCTACGTCGGGCTCGGGGCCGAGGTCACCCTGGTCTCCTCGCGCGATCGCGTGCTGCCCGGTGAGGACGCCGATGCCGCCGCCGTCATCGAGGAGGTGTTCCGGCGCGACGGTATGCACGTGCTGGGGCGCTCGCGGATGGCCGGCGTCGAGCGCACCGCCGACGGCGTGAAGGTGACGCTCGTCGACGGCCGCGTCGTCGAGGGTTCCCACGCGCTGCTGGCCGTCGGCTCGATCCCTCAGACCGCGGGAGTCGGCTTGGCGGAGAACGGTATCCAGCTCACCGATTCGGGCCACATCGAGGTCGACGGCGTCTCCCGTACCTC
>JBDSYO010000153.1:0-3155 GCA_039925625.1 Lapillicoccus sp.
GCTGCCAGATGAACGTTCATGACTCCGAGCGCATCTCGGGTCTGCTGGACGCTGCCGGCTACGTGCCGGTCGAGCCCACGGGGGCGCCCGACGTCGTTGTGTTCAACACCTGCGCGGTGCGCGAGAACGCCGACAACAAGCTCTACGGCAACCTGGGACAGCTCCGTGCCGCCAAGCTGCGCAAGCCGGAGATGCAGATCGCGGTCGGTGGCTGCATGGCTCAGAAGGACCGCGGCACGATCGTCGACCGGGCGCCCTGGGTGGACGTCGTCTTCGGCACCCACAACATCGGCTCGCTGCCGGTGCTCCTCGAGCGGGCCCGGCACAACCAGCGCGCCGAGGTCGAGATCCGCGAGTCGCTCGAGACCTTCCCGTCGACGCTGCCCACCCGGCGCGACAGCGCCTACGCCGGCTGGGTCTCGATCTCGGTGGGCTGCAACAACACGTGCACGTTCTGCATCGTGCCGAGCCTGCGCGGCAAGGAGATGGACCGCCGTCCCGGGGACGTGCTCGCCGAGGTGCAGGCGCTGGTCGACCAGGGCGTCGTCGAGGTGACCCTGCTCGGCCAGAACGTCAACACCTACGGCGTCGAGTTCGGCGACCGGCTGGCCTTCGGCAAGCTCCTGCGGGCCTGCGGTGGCATCGCCGGGCTCGAGCGGGTCCGCTTCACCAGCCCCCACCCCGCCGCCTTCACGACCGACGTCATCGCCGCCATGGCCGAGACCCCCAACGTCATGCCGAGCCTGCACATGCCGCTGCAGAGCGGGTCCGACCGGGTGCTCAAGGCGATGCGGCGCTCGTACCGCAGCGCGAAGTTCCTCGGCATCCTCGACGAGGTGCGCGACCGCATCCCCGACGCGGCCATCACGACCGACATCATCGTGGGGTTCCCGGGCGAGACCGAGGAGGACTTCCAGGGCACCCTCGATGTCGTCCGGGCGGCCCGGTTCTCGAGCGCTTTCACGTTCCAGTACTCCATCCGCGCCGGTACGCCCGCCGCCGACCTGCCCGACCAGCTGCCCAAGGCGGTGGTGCAGGAGCGGTACGACCGGCTCATCGCCGTGCAGGAGGAGGTGTCCTGGGCGGGGAACCGGGCGCTGGAGGGCACCGAGGTCGAGGTGCTCGTCGCCCGGGGGGAGGGCCGCAAGGACGCCGCGACCCACCGGCTCTCGGGACGGGCCCGCGACAACCGGCTCGTCCACGTCGGCGTGCCGGACGGGGCGCTGACGCCCCGCCCGGGCGACATGGTGACGGTCGCGGTCACCTACGGCGCTCCCCATCACCTCGTCGCCGACAGCGGACCGCTCGGCGGCGCCTACCGCGTGCGGCGCACCCCCGGTGGCGACGCCTGGGCGGCCCTGCAGGACCAGGGACAGGCCAAGCCGTCGGTGTCGCTCGGTATGCCGGTCGTCGGCCGCCCTGCGCCGGTCGCGGCGCAGCCGGCCTGCGCCGGCGCCTAGCCGGCGCACAGCCCAGCGAGCCGGTCAGTCGATCGAGCCCTCGTCCTGGCCGGTGACGTAGCCGTCGACGGTCTCGCCGCTGAGCTGCGCGGCCTCCCCGTATTCATCGGTCTCGGGCTCCTGCGGACCGCGCTCGCTGCCGTCCATGAGGTCGTCGAGGTCCACGTGCGCGTGGCTCTTGTCGTGCACCGGCGCGGACTCGGGCTGGGTCATCCGCCCACCGTAGGCCCGTCGTCGGACCCCCTCAACCCGAGGGGGCCCGCTGGTCGGGGCCGGTGCGCGACTGGTTGACTTTCCGCCATGACCGTTCGACCCATCGTCATCGTCGGCGAACCGGTGCTGCATCGCCCCGCGCCCCGGGTCGAGCGGTTCGACGACGCGCTCCGCGCGCTCGTGACCGACATGTACGACACCATGGACACGGCGCACGGGGTCGGGCTCGCGGCCCCGCAGATCGGCGTCGCGCGGCGCCTGTTCGTCTACGAGATGGTCAACGACGACGACGTGCCGGCGCGGGGCGTCGTCATCAACCCGATGCTCACGCTGAGCCGCATCCCCGACGAGCGCCCCGACCCGGACTCCGAGAGCGAGGGCTGTCTGTCGGTGCCCGGCGAGCACTTCCCCCTCAAGCGCGCCGACCAGGTCACGGTCGCGGGGGTCGACGCCGACGGCGAGGAGCTGCGCTTCGAGGCGTCCGGCTGGTTCGCGCGGGTGATGCAGCACGAGTTCGACCACCTCAACGGGCTGCTCTACGTCGACCGGCTCGACGGGAAGTGGTCGCGCCGGGCCAAGAAGGCGATCCGGGCCGGTGGATGGGGCACCGCCGGCCAGACCTGGATGCCCGGTGTCGACGTCGACCCCTTCGGCCACGACGATCCCGACGACGAGGACGTCGAGTCCGACACCCGCCAGCACGTGGACGCCACGGGTCACGACGACCGGCGTGCCTGACCCGTCGGCCGGGCCGCCGGTCGTCGCCGTCGTCGGGGCGACCGCGACCGGGAAGTCCGACCTCGCCCTGGCCCTCGCGGAACGACTCGGCGGCGAGGTCGTCAACGCCGACGCGATGCAGCTCTACCGCGGCATGGACATCGGCACGGCCAAGCTCACCCTGGAGGAGCAGCGCGGCGTCGCCCACCACCAGCTCGACGTCCTGGACGTCACCGAGGAGGCGAGCGTCGCCGCGTACCAACGGTGTTCGCGTGCCGACCTCGGGGCGATCCGGGTCCGCGGCGGCCAACCCGTCGTCGTCGGCGGGTCGGGCCTCTACGTGCGCGCCGCCCTCGACGAGCTCGACATCCCGCCGACCGACCCTGCGGTGCGCGAGCGCCTGCAGGCCGAGCTCGATGAGCAGGGCGTCGCCGCGCTGCGGGCGCGGCTGCTCGAGCGCGACCCCGTGGCGGCGGCCGCCATCGAGCCCCGCAACGGCCGCCGGATCGTGCGCGCCCTCGAGGTCGTGGAGCTGACCGGCCGCGCGTTCTCCGCGACGATGCCGACCCGCCGGTACCTGCTCCCCACCGTCATGCTCGGGCTGGCCGTCGAGCGCCCGACCCTCGACCGGCGGATCGACCTCCGGGTCGCCCGCATGTGGCGGGCCGGCCTCCTCGACGAGGTCGCGGCGCTGCTCGCGCGCGGCCTGCGCGACGGGCGTACGGCGGGCAAGGCGCTGGGGTACCGGCAGGCGGTCGCCCAGCT